>CAYTJC010000394.1:1260-2081 GCA_964437875.1 uncultured Dysgonomonadaceae bacterium | reverse complement strand
ACTAGCCAGAAGATTTACCGACAAAATTGGAATTCAGTTTCATGTTGCAGAAGATCCATTGCGTGTAGTGGCAATTGGTACTGGAATTGCTTTGAGAAACATCGATAAGTTTAATTTCTTGATGAGATAAGAGACCCAATTATTGTATCGCACCCAAACACGTAACATCACACTTACAAAAAAGCGGAAACTATAAGAGCAAGTCTTCCATTTTTATTTATAAAGAATGCGATATGTAGTCGCATCAACATCCCAGGAACTATTTATGAGAAACCTTCTTAATTATCTTTTAAGGAACAGTGCATGGTTTCTGGCAGTATTATTGATTGCTTTCAGCATATTCTTGGTGTTTAAGTACAACTCCTATCAAAGAAGCGTGTATATGACCTCGGCCAATAAAATAAGTGGCGAGGTATATCGCTTGTCCAACAATGTGACTTCTTTTTTTTATCTCAAGGGCAACAACCAAGAACTATTGGAGAGAAATGCAGAGCTAGAAGGCATGGTACAACTGCTCAAGAAAGAAATCATAACATTGACGGGCGATTCGAGTACTATTAAAGCCTTTACCAACGACTCCATCCAATCTACCCAATTTGATTTTATACCGGCCGATGTTGTGAATATTAGCATATCTAAATTCAACAACTATATCACCATAGACAAAGGCTCGCTAGATGGCATTAGCCCAGATATGGGAGTAATCTCTACAAAAGGTGTGGTGGGTGTGGTGCGAAATGTATCGAAACACTCCGCGGTAATCATCCCTATTATTAATCCGAAGTTTAGACTGGGTGCTAAACTCAAAAACTCTGATAACT
>CAYTJC010000394.1:0-1228 GCA_964437875.1 uncultured Dysgonomonadaceae bacterium | reverse complement strand
GGGATGGTAGCAATGCTGATGTAGCGCAATTAAGAGAGATGCCCAAACACGAGTTGTTTGCTATTGGCGATACAGTAGTGACAGGGTTTTCACGAATATTTCCCGAGGGGATAATTGTGGGTTATACAAAAGAGATAGGCAAATCGACTGATGACAATTTCAATACGTTTAATATTGATTTGGCAACTAATTTTCATACCCTACAGCATGTACTCATCATCAACGATAAATATTACCGCGAACGAACCCTCCTTGAAAAAAGTGTAAACTGATGAAGCTCGACTATCTATACGAAGCGCTACTGTTTGTAGTATTAATTTTGCTGCAAGTGCTCTTATTTAATCAAATAAGTGTGTTTGGGTTTGCAACTCCGTTTGTGTATATCTATTTCTTGCTGAAACTTCCTATAAGTAGGAATGTATTTTATGTCATCACCATAAGTTTCTTGATGGGTATTATTCTTGATATATTCTTAAACACCCCAGGCATAAACGCAGCCGCTACTACACTGGTTGGAGCGCTGAGAAAACCAGTCTTAGACTTGTTTTTCAATAAAGATGAACCCGAAAGTTTTGTGCCAGGGATATACTCAGCCACAGGATCGTTCATAAAATTCGCAATTATCTCAGTTACTATTCACCAAACAGGATTGTACGCACTAGAATCCCTCTCGCTTTTCAACCCACAGATACTACTGATACGACTGTTATCATCCATTGCACTAACGCTGATTCTTATTTTTGCCTTAGACGGCTTTATGCACAAAACATTCGCTTCAGATGAATAGAAAAGACCCATATTTCAACCGAAGTTTTATAATCGGTGTCACAATTGCCCTCATAGCTGTTGTGTATATGGTTCAATTATTCAATTTGCAGATAGTGGATACCAAATACCGCGACTTTGCCGATAGCAATGCCTTCTACAAGAAGCCCCTCTACCCATCGCGCGGATCTATGTATGACCGTAATGGCGAATTGTTGGTGTATAACCAAGCCACTTATGATGTGATGATGGTGGGCAGAGAGATGAACGATTTTGACACAATAGATTTTTGCAACACACTGGCCATTGACGACTCTACTTTCTTTCACCTAGATAGTCTGATGCACGACCGACGCAAAAACCCTGGCTACTCATCGTACACACCGCAACGATTTATGTCGAAACTCAACATACGAGAGTATGCCATGTTGCAAGAAAAGCTATATAAGTTTCCCGGTATATA
>CAYTJC010000393.1:0-2093 GCA_964437875.1 uncultured Dysgonomonadaceae bacterium | reverse complement strand
TTAGTGTAAATAGAAAAAATAAGAGTGTTTTTTTCATTGTCTTTCGTTATAATGTAGTTTTTTATTCAATACAAAGTAAGTACATATACTAATACTCATCAATCACTACATATAGTGATTTTTTTCTTTAATTGAATTTTGCTTCTGATCTATTGGCTCTTTTATTTGAGTTATTTATAGTTTTGATAATTGATAAATCTTGTTTGTAAGAATAAATGAATGACGAACACTGTATTTGCTCAGACGTGGTTTGAATTTATTAATTTTGTATTCTTTATAACTATTCAATCATGGTGGGTGTTGAATATGTATTGATTAATAATTTAAGTACTATAAATGATATAATGGCTAGAAAATCAGATTTTTGGGACAAGAGGTACTCCGTTAGCGAATATGTATATGGTGAACATCCAAATACTTACCTTAAAGAACAACTCGAGGTTCTTCCTACTGGGAACATCCTTTTTGTGGGAGAAGGAGAAGGGCGCAATGGTGTATATGCCGCTAAAATGGGCTGGAGTGTGTTTGCATTCGATTTAAGTGTGGAAGGAAAGAAAAAGGCTGATAAACTTGCCCGTAAACACAATGTGAAAATAGATTATCAGGTTGGCGAATTGCATGAATTGGATTATCAAAAGGGGCAATTTGATGTCATAGCGATGATATTCACACATTTTCCTTCAATGTCAAGAGCAGTTATACATAAAGAGCTTAGTAAATATCTTCGTCCAGGTGGGGCCATTATAATGGAAGTGTTTAGTGAAAAACAGATTAACCATCAAGTAGAGGGCGATAGTGGAGGCGGGCCAAAGAGCATTGATATGCTTTATACACTTGACGATATTCGGTCTGATTTTGAAAACTTCAAGATTATAGAGTTGAATGAAGCTGAAGTGTGTTTAAAAGAAGGAGACCATCATAATGGGTTAAGTTCTGTGATACGATTTGTGGGATTGAAAAGTGATTAATAATATACTGAACGTCTTTTCAATTATTTTTGTTATATTGTATGGAGAATCTTAAGTTTATATTCCTATTTAAGCTTAGGAACAGATATATAAAAGATTATGACAATGAAAAAAGCCTTGTTAATAGTAGATTTACAAAACGATTTTTGCCCAGGAGGTTCTTTGGCAATAAAAGAAGAAAATCAAATAGTGCCTATTATCAATGATTTGATTGATAAAATGGATTTGGTAATAGTTACACAAGATTGGCATCCTCACAATTCAACACACTTTGAAAACTGGCCAGTGCATTGTGTAGCAGAAACTGATGGGGCTAAACTTAATCCGGGGTTAAATCAGGATAAAATAGACCAAATAGTGTTAAAGGGAACTGGTATTGACGATCCTGGTTATTCTGCTTTTGATGCCACAAATATATCTATTCCAGCGTATTTTAAAGAGCAGGATGTGGGCTCGCTCTATGTTGTAGGTTTGGCTACAGACTATTGTGTAAGGGCATCAGCTCTCGATGCATGCAAATTAGGTATTCAAACTTATGTGGTAACTGATGCTATTGCAGCAGTTAATTTAAAAGAAAGGGATGGTGAAAAAGCGTTGGATGAAATGTATAAAGCAGGTTGTTTATTAGTGAAGTCAGCAGATATTTAAAACTAACAAAAAACCTAGATGAGTCCACCCTTGAATTCATCTAGGTCTTTATGTTCAAAAACTGTTTTACTTAAACCTTCTCGTTGTTTAATTCAGACTCACTGTCTTTACTATTTATAAGCTCTTAAGTTGCTGCTTGTTAATATGTTGCATGATCTCCTTTATTAACTTCCTCCAAATTTATCTTTCAAGCCTTCTTTTATTTGAGCTGAATTGTCATCAATCAGAAAATTAGCTTTTGATATAACAGTGATATCTTCTTTACTGTTCTTTGCTTTGGATAGTTTTACCTTTATAAGATCGTTCATAGGTTTGTTGAATACAATAAGGAATATACTATCGTGTAGTTGTGTTCCTGTTGAGGCTACTAAGCTCAAAAAAACGATGAGTATTGACAGCGATTCTCTTATGTCTTATTTTAATTACTCAACTTTCGCAAGTAATATAACTTGCTAATATACAATAAAAAAGCAGCAT
>CAYTJC010000392.1:0-2095 GCA_964437875.1 uncultured Dysgonomonadaceae bacterium | reverse complement strand
TAGGTTCATCTGGAGGAACAGAATATATTTATACGTTACGTTGGCCGTATCGTGGATTTGATGGACGAGAACCTTTTGATATTCGTACTGATACTAACAATTACTTCTATTATTTATGGAGAAAGTTTGTGCCAGAAGGGAATGAATGGCCTTATCGCGATTCATATGACTTAGACATTAATCTAATTCGATATGGACAGGTGTTACTTGGATATGCTGAAGCTTTAAACGAAATGGGTGAAACTGAGATGGCTGTTGAGCAAATCAATAAACTACGTTCACGTTGTGGAGCACAATTACTAAATAGTAATGAGCATACAACTGTGAAGGATCAAGCAGATATGAGAGAAAGAATTCGCAATGAATACTACTGGGAGCTAGGAGGTGAAAATCAAATGTATTGGAACGAGCTCCGTTGGAAAACTTGGAAAGAAAAGAAATTTAGGAACAATAAAAATGGGTTGATGCAAATGTGGGGAACTACCACCTATACTTGGTACTGGATTGGTGAACAAGCCTGGAATTGGCCTATCCCAGCTGCAGAACGGGAGAAGAACCCAAATTTATCACAAAATACAGGTTGGAGCGATTAGTTAAAAAAAACGATAAAGAAGGGAAGTACAGAATAATAATTTATTCGTACTATCCTTTCTTTATTTGATATGTGTGAACCCGAATTGTCCATTTTTTCATACCCGAAAGCTTGAAAATTAGATGATGTAGAAGATACTTATTTTACTGGTTATTCGTAATTTAGCTATGCCAGAAGTTAAAAAAAATACAGATATAGAACTCACAAGTAAGTTTTAAGTATGTTATAGGGTAGCTGCGGAATTAATGAACACAATGAACGGATATTAACTAGCATTGACAGAGAAGGGGAAATTGCAAACCCTGTAATTTAGCAAAGTATAGCTCTATTAGAAATTGATAATTTCATTTATTGTTTATTTAATCATTTCACGGTGCTATGTTATCAACTTGTAATTTTTTTAATGAAAATAAGATCACTAATAGTAGACAGAGATAATTTTTTTTTAACAGCGTTGATATGAATAAAATATTTAAGTTTGTAATTGTTGCAGGTCTAATTTTTATTAGCGTAACTTGCAATAAAAATACTTTTGAAGATGATTCATTTATTGATGATGAGCCTCCCTTGAGTAATGATGCATTCATGAGCTCGCGATATTATAATCCTGTAATTGATCACAATTGTCCTGACCCCTCAGTTATCGATGATCGAGATCGTACCGGCTACTTCTATATATATTCAACTCAGAACGGTACTAGTGGCACACCCAACTGCGTTTATCTCCCTGTTTACAGATCAAAGGATTTGGTAACCTGGGAATTTATTGCAGATGCATTCGGTCCAGACAGACCACAATGGCGTGAAGGTAGCAGAATGTGGGCTCCTGATATCAATTATATAAATGGGAAGTATGTACTCTACTACTCTTTAGGAATTTGGGAAGAATCCTATCAAAGTGCCAGCGGAGTTGCTGTCTCAGACTCACCAACTGGGCCATTTGAGGATATTGGAATGATCGTTGGTTTCGAGAACACGGGAGTGTGGAACTCAATAGATGCTAATTTCGTCGATACTGGTGATGGTAAATTCCTCTTTTGGGGTAGTTTTGGAATTAATTCAGGCATTTGGGCTATTGAGTTGAACGATGATGGTCTAGCTATTAAATCTGGAGCAGAAAAAACCTATATCGGGGCTAACAATTTGGAAGGCACGTACGTTCACAAAAGACCTGATGGATATTACTATATTTTTACGTCCAAAGGATCTTGCTGCAGTGGAAAAGAAAGTACTTACAATGTTGTGGTAGCGCGTTCAAAGGAAATTCTTGGGCCTTATGAAAGTCCTACAGGAAAACCATTAACTGATTCTGATTATGATTATACTGTGCTTCATTCTTCTGCGGATAATATATTTAGAGGGACTGGACACAATGCTGAAATCATTACAGATGACTCAGGTCAAGATTGGATGCCTTATCATTCATATTGGTCAGGAAATGGCTACAACGGTCGTAGTCTAAATATAGATAAGGTTTTTTGGAAAGAGGATGGGTGGCCTTAT
>CAYTJC010000391.1:0-2100 GCA_964437875.1 uncultured Dysgonomonadaceae bacterium | reverse complement strand
CTCAATTGGTATGCATGTGTCTAGACAAATGATTGCAGCAGCACTCAAAAGGGTTTTGGGCGAATCATTGCATCACATATATTACAAGTCAGAAGGCACACTGCCTTTCAAAGCTCCTATCAATGTAGAGGATGGGTTTTTGCTTGGAGGTGCCGGTTTAGATAAGATTGCTATTGAAAACAATTTGAAGTTTCAAATAGATTGGGAGAAAGGACAAAAAACAGGTTTCTTTATAGATCAACGTGAAAACAGAAGTCTTTTAGAGCACTATTCACAAAACCGTTCAGTATTGAATATGTTTTGTTACACTGGTGGCTTTTCAGTTTATGCATTGCGAGGAGGTGCTAAAGAGGTTGTGGGTGTTGATAGTTCTACAAAAGCAGTAATGATAGCTGATGAAAATGTGAAACTAAACTTTGGTAATGATGATCGATACAGGAGCTCTTCTGATGACGCTTTCAAGTTTTTGAAAAATATTTCAAATGATGTTTATGATTTAATCGTGCTTGATCCACCCGCCTTTGCAAAGCACCGTGGAGCAGTGAGAAATGCACTGCAAGGGTACAAAAAATTGAATTTGGCTGCTTTTGAAAAGATTGCTAAAGGAGGGATTGTTTTCACCTTCTCGTGCTCACAAGTTATTTCTAGAGAGCAATTTAGACTAACTGTTTTTAGTGCAGCCGCAATATCGGGTAGAAGAGTGAAAATACTCCATCAGTTATCTCAACCTGCTGATCACCCTGTTAATATATATCACCCTGAGGGTGAATATTTGAAAGGATTAGTATTACAAGTCTCTTAAAAGTTTTGTTAATAAAGACGGTAAAAACGGCCATTAATAGTCTTTTTGATATAATAAAGACTAAATAGAGCACATTTGCTTGCTATATGTATGGTTAGTATTGCAAAAACCTATATATTTGCACTGTGTTTTTCATGGTATTAGATTTAAGGTTAACAATGAAGATTGGTTGTCGTGAGACAACCTTTCTGTTTTTATAGCCATTTGTAATTTATATTCTATCCCTGATACCAATCTGATACACTCTTGTCTTTATATCATCTGTGATTTTTCTTCAATAATGGTTTTAATCCTTTTGAATTATGCTGATTAGCAGCAGTGGTATGAACTGTACCAATACTAAGCCATTTTCATCTACGGCGTCATGATGTTTCAGGGCTCAGTAGTAAAACTATATGTTTGACTATTTCTTTTTTACCCAAAGAAAACAGTCCGCACCTATCGGAGCTCTGGGAGCTAGGGTTGCTTATTTACTACAAACAGCAAGGCTCCTAACGGAGCTAAATGCAGGCTACAATACCCGCTAGCGATGGTCTCTGCCCCAAATGAAATAGAAATACATTTTATGGGGCAGGTCAGTGCTGTTGAAGCACTCCGTTAGGAGTCGAACTGTCTGTAGTAAACATACACCAACACATCTTCAAGCTCCGCTAGGAGCGCCCTGTAGATTCATTATAAGGAGCTAGTTTAATTAAATAGCGCAGTAAAATGTAAAGCAAACACATAATTTTGCATGTGATCCTGTTTCAGCCCAAAATGAAAGCTATCATCTTTTTTCCTCGCTAACGATGGTTTCTGCCCCCAATGAAATAGAAAAAAATTCCATGTGCAAACCTGTGTTGTTGAAGCATTTCGTTAGAACTGTTTGTAGTAAACATATACCAGCACATAATCAAGCTTTGCTACGAGAGGCTTCATAATTGATTATAGAGGAGTCAGTTTAATTAAATAGAGCAGTAAAATGTAATGCAAACATACAATTTTGCATGTGATCCTATAATATTGGTCTTCTAATCTGATAAATCATTCTAAGCACCCAGCAAATTCATTTTTAAAGATAAGAACACCACTGTATGGCTTAGTTCCTACAAGAGTTTTTCCTTTAGAATAATTACGAGAGGATTACTTTATCTGTTTTATCCCAATTGATAGGCTTCTTTATATTAATCTGCTATAAAAACAAATTAATCAGACCAAGTGCAATTGTTTTGAGGCAAATAATATTTATTGCTCCTATATGTAAACAATAGTTCGGTAAAAAATTAATATTTAGTTACGCAGCAATGGCTGCGAATTCG
>CAYTJC010000390.1:0-2119 GCA_964437875.1 uncultured Dysgonomonadaceae bacterium | reverse complement strand
CTGGTATAAGAATTGAATATGAAAATTGTTTTTTAACAATGCTTCAAGAGATACAATTGAAAAAACGCATATATTGTTAAAAGCCTGATTAAAAGATGATAGTTCTCAAAGGATTCATTACTTTTGCTCGCAAATCAAAAACTAGTTTGCTTATTTATGACCTCTTCCTCCTATTATAAATCAATTCTTTTCACCCTCTTGGTGCTAGCTTTGGCTTCGTGTGGTGCGAAGAAGAGCACAGTTACCGACAAAAACGCACGACTACAAAAAGAGATCATTGACTACAGCAAAAAGTATCTGCACAAGCCCTACAGATATGCTGGCAAAGGTCCCTACTCTTTTGACTGCTCTGGATATACCTCCTTTGTATTTAGCAAGTTTGGTTATAAACTCAATAGTAGTTCGGCGGGACAAGCACGCCAAGGCACAGCAATAAACAAAAAAGAAGAGTTGCAAGTTGGCGATTTGGTTTTTTTTGAAGGACGTAGCCTCAATGGCAGAGTTGGGCATGTGGGAATTGTGAGTGACATAGGCAAAAAAGGACAATTCAAATTTATACATGCCTCAACAAGCAATGGAGTAATCATCACCTCATCCGAGGAGCCTTACTACAGAACGCGCTACTTGCGGGGTGGTAGAATTTTGAAAGACATCCCCAAAATACCAAAAGAACCCGAAACCGAAGAGAGCACATTGGTAGAAAACAACTATGCAAAAGCGAAAGAGAACGTAACCTATAAAGAAACTGACGATGGTTTTGTAACTATTCACACAGGAGCCTCCTCGCCTGCGAAAGAAACTACTGCTGTGACAAGTGAGCAAGCTTCAAAGCCTTCAAAACCTGTGAAAAGCAAAGAGCAAGAGGAGGAAGAAGACAAAAAGAAAAAGAAAAACAGTGAGTTTCGTCAGGCTGCCATCAGAGGGTCTGAAGAATCTCCTATTGCACTGCCCACGCGTATTAGCCACAAAGTGAAACCAGGCGAAACGCTTTACTCAATATCTCAATTGCACAATTGTTCTGTAGATGAACTGAGAAAATGGAACCCTGAGCTTGAGAATAACACATTGCAAGCTGGCGATGTGTTGGATGTTTATCAATAAGACGAGCTGGCGCGGATATCTATCCGGCCCATTGTAGTAAGGCATAATGCCCCTGCCCCCCTATATAGTATTCGGTAGCGGTATATTCAAGACACAAAGCATTGTGTCTCTACGGCAGAGACCATTCGTAGTATTCATCCTATTTTCCCTCATTCCAATAATAACTATCGGCATATATGCGCTTGCCAAATATGGCAGTGCCAACACGCACCAGGGTAGAACCCTTTTCAATAGCAAACTCCAAGTCGTGACTCATGCCCATCGACAACTCTTTCATTTCCACCCTAGGAATATTCAATGCCGCAATCTGCTGTTGCAAATCTTTCAAAAGCTTAAAGCACACTCGCACCTTATGCTCTTCTGCACTAAACAAGCCAATGGTCATCAACCCCTTGATGTGAATGTTGGGGAGTTCAGACACTTGCTTTGTCAACTCAATTGCTCCACTGGGTGCTACGCCAAACTTACTCTCCTCGTTTGATGTGTTAACCTGAATAAATACATCCATCTCTTTCTCTTCCAACTCAAGCCGAGCTTGCAACTTCTCTGCCAAGTCAAGGCGGTCTATAGACTGAATACAGGTTACATCATAACGCAACAGCTCTTTTATCTTATTGGTTTGCAAGTGCCCAATGAAATGTTTTTGATGGGGCACATCAAGCAAATCGTTGTACTTACTTTTCAACTCCTGTGCTCTGTTTTCTCCAATAAGATGTTCGCCCGCTTCCAACGCTATCTTTATGTTTTCGGCAGACACAGTTTTTGTTGCCAGCAACAGTTTTATCTCATCAGGATTTCTATCAACACGCAGTGCAGCGGCTGTTATTCGTTTGCGTATTTGGGCTATGTTATCTATTATGTGGCTCATAGAGTGATTTTTTATAGGGTGTGTAGTGCAAATATACCTATTTGAGTGACCAATTGCACTTAAAAAAACAAAATCCCTCCGCTTAGTGTTCAATGATACGGCATGCCATTTGTGTCAATGCATAGTTTTGTGTAATTTTACACGCTCGAA
>CAYTJC010000389.1:0-2120 GCA_964437875.1 uncultured Dysgonomonadaceae bacterium | reverse complement strand
AGATGAGGGGTATTTTAAAAGACTCCCTCAATGGAGTGGTACTAAATTCATCTTCCAGATACTGTGCCTTTTCTTATTTGGAGTAAAACAACAACTTTTGCACTCGAAAAACCATAAAAGAGGGTGCATTAATGCAATATGTTGCTTTTTGTTAAGATCTGAAAATCCAATTATTTATGTGCTTGTGCACGCATAATTGTAAGTATAGCAATTTGTAGTGTGCAATTATTGGATAATTTGTGTGTGACACAAAAATGGCAATAATTTTTGCAACCATGGGTTGTCTTTTTGTTCCCAGTATTTACTGCCTTATAGGCTAAAAGCCTGACAAATATCACCTCATTGCCTATACTTTCACTACAAATATAGCACTTAATTTTGAATATAAGAAGTTATATCAAAATATTTTGTTTTAGGCTATAACTAGCTGATTGTAAATGCATTAATCGCAGATGCTAATTGCTATGTCAGTGCCTTTACTCCTTGGCTGGTGCTGGTTTCTGACTAGGCCTCCTTTCTTTTCAGCCTATAAATGGCATTACTCCTTATACATGATTGGGCATGAGTACTTTTCTGATAGGATCTGGATTTGGGGTAATGAGTCCCGCTGCTCGCAATGGAGGCATCCATTAGCTCCAGCTCAATTAAGTAATCTTGCCGTCATTTGTTCGTTGGGTTTATAGATGGGACAGATTATATCTATTGCCACTGCTATCTAAATTATCGCTACTGCTACCTTTCCTACTAAGGCACAGTCAGTGGTATATCTCCGACTTTCTATATTACTGTTGATTACCATTCCAATAATATCTAGAGTTCCTGAAAATTGCGGCTCGTGGAAAATTGCTTTAAAGAAGAATTCACTGCACTTAAATAAATAATATTGAATATGATTGTAAAATAATTATCTTTGAATTGGTTTTTCACCAATCAAAATTAAGCTAATTAAAAAGGAAATTACTATGAAGAAATTATTGTACGCTACTGTTTTTTTATTTGCAATTACTTCTGTATTTAATCTTACTGCACAGAACAAAAAGGCAGCAGTTGGCAAATGGAAGTACGAAGTTGCCCAAGCTCCTAAAGGATTCGATAAAGGGATACTAGAAATAAAGGAGCTTAAAGACACTTTATCGGGTGTGGTGAATTTCAATTCAGGAGAGACCTTAAAACTGCATAAGCTGACATTACGCAACGATACAATATGGGCAAATATATACGTTGATTATGAGACTGTTGAAGTTGTAGCTACGATGACCAATTTGAAAATGAAAGGATCCGTACATACATCAATGGGTGAAATGAGTTTTAAGGCAGATAAGATTGTCTCTTCCAAAGAGAAGAAGTAAATGATAGGGCATGAAAAGTATATCTATAGACATTGATAACTAGTGCAATAGATATACTTTACGCCCTTGTATATCTTATAATTTCTTTTATTGTTCTCTATTAAAATTCTAATGATGAATATTTAGAGAGAATGAATTACTCTCTTTCTAGATTATCTAGAAGTTCGGTTTTGTCAGCTATTGCTTTTTTTAAGTTCTTCAATAATTTCTCCGCCAATATTTAGCAAAGCATTTATATCTTCAGTCTTGTAGATCCACCGATTTGTCTCCAAACCAATTATATTTTTAGATTTAAAATCACCAATCAAGTTTAAATAATCGGTCTTCACAAGAAGCTTCACAGGAGTTACTCTATTGCTTAGTTCGAGAAATAGCGTCATCACCTTTTCCGTAACGCACTCTTTTATATCACTATCAGTGTGTGATCTAATGGTTAGTTTGTCATCAATTCTTTTCACTCCAGTTTTCCTTTTTCTTGTTCTGAAATTATCCAACCAATACTTTTTGGTGATTTCGCATTCAAAATTATCGTCAAAATTGGATAAAGAGTAAACCCCTGTGAATGTTTGACTCATGTGGGCTTTAGCTCCATACGAATCGTATGCGAAAAATATCAACTCATCTTTTTTAAAGAGTACATACTTTGTGTTTAGTATTGGGTCGGTTGGCATCAAAAGGAACCGCTTGTTACTTTTGTGCGATTCGAAATGTAAACCTTTATTCTTGGGGTAATCTAGTAATTGATCTACAGCGCATCTTTCTTCCATAAAA
>CAYTJC010000388.1:0-2121 GCA_964437875.1 uncultured Dysgonomonadaceae bacterium | reverse complement strand
AATGATGTTTTACAACATAAAAAAAGGTGCCCAAAACTTATTGGACACCCTCTTTTTTTGTAGGGATTGTTATAAGTTGGGGGGATGAGTTTTACAGTAGAGACACAAAGTATTGTGTTTCTACAAATAGTATTGTCATTCTGACCAGCGGGAAGAATCCCCCTAACCATTATGCATATATTAAACATGAACCCCACCCCAATGAAATAATATATTTCACGAAGCAGGCACCATAGGAATCATGCGGTAGCGGGGAGCGAAGCCGAAGGGCATTTTGCTACGCAACATTTACCCTGTAAATTACCCGCTATTTATATAGCACACGATTTACAAACCCACACAAGCAGGGCAAAAAAAAGCAACTATTGATGGAGACAAAACATTAGCACTAGGGATGATGGAGCAATTGCTATGGTGATGAATAGGGTGAATAATAGATTGAAAAGGAAGAAAGAAGTGGTTGTTGGGGGTTAGATTTTGATGATTGAGAAATGTAGAAGAGACGCGATTTATCACATCTCTGAAAACAAACCCAATACAGCATCTGTGAACTAGACATGGGAATATTTCCAATATTCAATTCATGAAACAAGATATTGAGTATATCACGACTTCTAAGAGGTTGAATGTTTATAGTAAACACAGTAATCAAGCCCATTCGCCCCCCATCGCGGGTCGCACCTCTGGTAGAGCAAACGGTGCTATTTGGTTTCAAACAACTTCCTTAAAATTATCAACCTATCACTCAACTCCACTATCGCTAGTCCATACTTCTTCACAATAAACTCTATTGTTTTAGCAGTGTAAATAAATACATGGGTTTGATCATTTCTATAGTACCAGTGTTCAAAATCTATTCCTGAACTATACAAATGTGTCATTATATATAGCAACCCGTCAGATTTGAGAAGGTGCAACAGCTTTTCTATCTCTTCTTTTGGCTCGTGAAAGTGCTCAAACACTTCGCAACAAAAAATATAATCATAACGGTGATTGATATACTCTTCGCTAGGATGAAAGAAGGGATCGTAAAGTTTTACTTGATAGCCTTCATCTTTTAGCTGTTTTGATATTACCGGTCCTGTTCCACTACCATAGTCCAGCCCCAACTGTTCCCTATTATGGTTTGCTAAAATAGCATCGGTTATTGGCGAAGTGAAATCTTGATAGCGTTCATCATACACATCGTTGTCGTGCTCTTTGTACCTCTCTTTCTCCTCTTTGCTATTTAAATAATGCACCTCATCTTTCACATAAGCACCGCACGTGCTACAAATGAAATAATACTCGTCTTTCATTTCGTATAATACTGTATCACAAAGGATGCATTTCATATTCATGATGTAATTAAAGAACTTAACTTTCCTGTATATGTAATAGATAGTTGGTGCATTGCTCTTGTGCATGCTACATATAGCATCTGTTTGTCTGGCTCGGTCTTATAGTTTTTATCGGTGCAATGTGAAACAATCACCTTGTCGAATTCTAGGCCCTTGGCCAAATGTGCCGTCGTGATAACAATGCCACTGCCAAAAGCCACACTCGCCACGTTTAGAATATTAATTTCGTGCTCATCTTTCAACACTTCATACAAAGCGTCTGCTTGTTTTTGAGTTTTGCAGATAATACCTAAAGAGTGAAACTCACCCTGCTCAAATTCTGTAATCAATGATTTTATTGTATCCGTTTCGTCACCTTTGTTTTTACACGCAATAAGCTGTGGTTCTTCTCCGTGCCTTTCAATGGCCTCAACATCTATGTTGGTGCTGATGCGTTTGGTGAATTGAGTAATCTCATAAGTAGAACGATAACTTTTTAGCATTATCATTGTGGTAGCACCTCTAAATACTTTTTCGATGATGGGCAAGCTGGATGAACTAAACGGATTGACCGATTGGTTTACATCGCCCAATATCGTCTTTTTGCAAGGATATAACAAACTCAACACCTTATATTGCACTTCAGAATAGTCTTGCATTTCATCAATTACCAAATGCTTTACCTTGGTGTTAGATTTCAACCCTTCCAAACGGTATTTAAAATATATAAAGGCATATACATCACTCCACTCATAAGTGTTCTTTGCTTTTGTTTTAAACAACTCTGGTTTGCCCAACCATG
>CAYTJC010000387.1:0-2127 GCA_964437875.1 uncultured Dysgonomonadaceae bacterium | reverse complement strand
GTTTCTTTTAATTGTACTCCTTCATAAGTTTCATTGCACGGAGTATTTCTGCAACGCTCATTGCAAATGAATAAGCACCGTGGGCTATAAATGGGGGGCTTGAGTCGTACAATTCTGATATACTACCAATACAATCGTTCGACATTTCGCTTTCCATATCAACCATTATTCTATCTACCAATGACAACCCACTGCGTTTATATACTTTGAGGTAAGCCTCAATATACGGGCCAAGTAACCATGGAAATGCTGGGCCATTAAAGTATGTATATTCTTTTTCTCCCGGATTGCTTGAGAAATAAGGTTTAAATTTCTCGTCTTTAGGGCTCAGAGATCTTATGCCTGATGTTGTAAGCAGTTCTTTTGTCACATAGTCCACAATAGTGCGTTGTCTATGTTTCTCAAGCGGAGAGTGGTCAAGCGATACTGCAAAAATCATGTTTGGTCTCAGACTCCAATCAGAGTGATTTCCATCTACAAAATCGAACAGATAGCCAGCACTGTTTAAAAACACTGCTGTGAATGATTCTTTCACAAGGTCATTTTTCCGTGAGAGTTGATACTCCAAAGATGATTCGCCCTTGGCCTTGTATATTTCTTCACCAAACTTAAGTGCGTTGTACCATAAAGCGTTAAGTTCAACCAAGAAGCCCGAGCGGTGCACTGCTGGTCGCCCATCTACTACAGCATTCATCCAGCTAACAGGTCTGCTGTGACCATTGGTTTTAAGTAAACCATTATCTGGATCCATTCGCAGGTTTAGATGTTTATTATTCATCACATATTCTATAATTTCTAAAACAAGGTCTGAATATTTTCTCTGGAACTCTTCTGGTCTCTCTTTTGCGTATTGTTGTAAAGCCCAAATTGCCCAAAGTGGTAAATCTGGATCGGTTATTTGTTTTAACAAACCTTCGGAGGGTTTGCCCGCCATAATAGTTCTAAACTGTTTTATGGCTGTGTCCATTATTTTTTCAAAGTCATCAACACGTCCAACAGCAAGGGTGCATCCTGGAAGAGAAATAAATTGGTCTCTTGCACGCACCTTAAACCATGGGTAACCTGCAAGCAGATATTGCTCGCCTGGTTTTGGTATATAAAAGAACTGATGGCTCGAGTTTTTTAAACAGTTGTAGAAAGACTTTCGCGGTGTTCTTTGTTTTACTTCGTTATCGAATTCTTCTGCCAACTCTTTTGTGTCTTTCAGAACATCGCCTGCTGAGAAAATGATGGAATCGCCTTTCTTAATGGGCATTTCAAAGTATCCGGGAACATACAGATCTTCATGATAAGTATCTCCTGCTTGCATGTCTTGCAAGTACTCAATTCCTTTGTTCCAGTGTGGTTGATAAATAAAGTCGGCTTGGGTATTAAATTGCATGTATAGCTCAGGGTAACCTTCATACATGCAAGTGCTGATTCCGTTTTCAACTTCTCTGTAAGATTTATCTACAGTGTCATTTTCTTGGGTCAGCTTAAATATATTTCTAAAAGCAAGAAATGGTTTGAAACGAATTGTTGTGGGAGAGTGGGCCTCCAACAATTGATAGCGTATCATTACAGAGTTTTTCTGCAAAGAGAACAATATCTCTTTTGATAAAACAACTCCTCCAACACGGTAGATAGTTCTCGGAATGCTTTCGCTACTAAACTCTCTAATATACTTATGACCCCGAGGGCTATAATTATCTCCAGAATATTTATGTATTCCTAAGTTAAATTCTGCTCCATGCTGAATTACTGTTTCATCAAACGACGATAATATTAAATGATTGTCGTCATCAAGTGAAGGTACTGGCATAACCAAGAGACCTTGGTATTTAGTAGTGTTACATCCAGATATTGATGTGTTATGATAAGCCCCTCTTCTATTGGTTCGTAATACATTACGATACAATGAGTACTCTAAGCTTATAATTAAATCTTTGTCGAATTTAAGATAACTCATTTTTCATTTCATTTTAGATATGATTTATTCCGAAAGATAGAAATATTAATAATGCTAAACAAATGAAAAGTAATATATTTTACATCTAATTACGCTTGTAGTTGCACATTTCATTTGTAGATTTGTTATTAATACAAGGAATAAGCTTATGAATAGTAATCAAGAGACATATTTTTCAA
>CAYTJC010000386.1:0-2147 GCA_964437875.1 uncultured Dysgonomonadaceae bacterium | reverse complement strand
TAAAGATGGTTCAAAATATACAGGTGGAAACAGCTGGGAAGCATTCTTGAAATGGCTACAAGGTGGCGATATTTCAGTGCTACACCAATACTGGTTGAAGCAAGGTAACACGGGAGATTTGCAAGCATTTATAGAAGCGCTGTTTGACTGTCATTGCGACGGAATCACAGTTGCAGTGTTTGCTCCGAATGACTGTCTTGATTTAGATGCAGACGGGAATATACTTACTATACCAAATGCAACACTAACAGTGGGTGCAGAAGCGGGTACTAAAGTGCAAATAACCGGAGAGGGCATTACTGCTCAAGACAAAACCGTACCAGCTGGAGCTAGTGAAGTAAAATTCACTATACCACGCACTGATGAAGATCAGTTTGTAATGATTACAAATACTTTACCTGGAGGTGAAACAGCCGATCAGATAAGTAAAAATGCTAGAATTCCTGCTCTTAAATATGTTAAGTTCGGAAGTGCTTCTGTTGAAAAAGTAACAGATGAGGAGAAAGATGTTGCTTCTATCACATTTGAATCCGCTCCAGTAGAATTTTATGTAAACTCAGTATTAGTTTACGACGACATTAATGGAGTAAAAGATGGTTCAGGTTGGGAAGTTTCTGCAGATAAGAAAACTTTCACGAAAACATATGAAAGAAAAGCAAATGTTCAGAAACTTGGATTTAAAGCAATTGGCGATGACAATGGTTGTAGTGTGCTCAAAAGCTTACTAGAGATACCACAATTGACACCAGTTGTGATAGATGGCGAGCCAGAAGTAAGTGTTACAGAATGTGAGATTGAAGTTATATTGAGAGGTACTGCAGGTATGACTGTTGTAGCAACTCCTTCTTATAGCGGAGCAACTCCTGTAGCAATGACTGAAGGTCCTGACGGAGTATATACTACTTCTAACTTCCCACGCAAGTTTGCTGGTTATACAATAGATATAACTGCAGCTAAATCTGGAGCAGGAACGGTAACTAAGAAGGTTGTTGTAAAAGATGACATGTTGTTGCCAGAATTCCCATTTACACATTCATTTGTTGCTTCTGGACCAAGCGAACCCTGAGTAAAGGCTACATTTAATAATCCTAATAATAAAAATGTAGAGCTTGTGCTTACAAGAGGCAATAACTCACGAACAGGAAAAGAGCGTACACCATGGGTTGAAGGTGCTACTTCCAACAGTATAACTGTAACCATTCCTGCTAATTCCAACATTTCACTGAATTTCAATAAAGATGTTGCGAATGACTTTTCTAGCGGTTCTTATATGGTAACAATGGAAACTACAAGTTTCTGTGGAGAGTCTTATAGGCAAACCAAAAGAATTGATAACCAAAGAGACTTTGGTCATGGTTTCAGGAAAGTAGGTGAAGAAGGCGGTAATGATGGTAGTGGTTATCCAGGCAGTGGCGGAGGCAATGGTGGAAGTGAACCTAACGATCCAGACTATGATGTGCCTACATTAAACCCAGGAGAGGAAAATACTCACACTATTTTCGAGGTATCCATTAAAAATGCAATACCTAACTCTTACGCTCAGTTCTTGTTGAACACAGCAGATGGTTTTGGTCCTGTTTGGTCAGGTGGTGCTAAACAAACTGATGCCGATGGTAATCTGAAAATCTTGGTTAAAATGAAGAATTCAGATATCGCAATAGCAAATGGCAAGAAGGGTGAAATTAAGATTTCGAAAGAGAAGATTAGTTCTGAATTCTTGCAAACAAAAGAGATCACGTTTAATCTTCCGTTATAAAAAGAAAGAATGAAAAATATGAATAGAAAGTACTTAATATATAGTATCTTATTTGGCTTTCTTTGTTCTACTGGTATTCTGAGTGCACAAACTGTGCACCCAGATACCCAAGTAGTAACGGAAGAAAAGGCTAAAAGAGCTTGGGAGCTGGGCGTTGGAGCATCAGTGTTCCAATTCAGTAGAGTAGATTTTACCAACTTTCAGAAGTTGGAAGACAAATACAAAATGGACTTGCAGTTGCGTCACAATGTTATTGGGGCCAATTTGTATGTTGCTCGCGAACTTAATCCTCATTTGTATCTTGATTTGCAAGGTACTGTTGGTTTCACAGAGCAGTGGATTGATGGTAGAGACAAAATGAAAACCCTTTTCATGGTAGGCCCTGGCTTGC
>CAYTJC010000385.1:0-2155 GCA_964437875.1 uncultured Dysgonomonadaceae bacterium | reverse complement strand
AAAAGGTAATATTACCACAAATCTATCCAATTTCTGAAAGCAAAACAATCAGATTAATCAAAGGCTTTTGTTTGCAGACCAGAATCAAAAATAAAACTACATAATATGACTACATTCAATAGAGAAATTTTTCAAAAACTATCAGAAACCCAAAGTGATTACGCTGTTTCAATTTACATTCCTACTCAAGTGGGAGGTGACAATAGAAATCAAAGCATGATAAAACTAAAGAATCACGTGCAAGAGACAGAGAGACAACTTGAAAAATTGGGTTTGAAACCGCGTGAAATAGAGAACTTTTTACAACCAATAAATGCAATGTTGGAAGACTCAACCCTTTTTAGAAGCTTGAGTGAATCATTAGTTATTTTCAGGTGTAAATCTACTTTTGAATATTATACCTTACCAATTGAAGTAGAGCAAATCTCAGTTGTATCACCTACATTCTATGTTTTACCCTTGCTACCTTTCTTCAATAAGAAAGATTCATTCTATATCTTCACATTGAGTCCGAATAAGAACAGACTTTTTGAAGCTACACAGCAAGAGATTGTTGAAATAGATACGGGAGATGATTTTCCTTCTTCGTTTAAAGACTTATTAGGGAAGGATACAAGATCACAGAGTGTAAACATTCGCAGTGTTGGCAGTAGAGGGCGAGATGGAGAGGCGTATTCTTATGGAAAAGGTGAAGCTGATATTGAAGATAAGGAGTGGAGACTTTTTCTAGAAGATATCAACAGAGCTTTAACCAATGTTATTGGACTGGATGGAGAGCCGCTTGTAATAGCGTCAGTTGAATCTACTTTTGGCCACTTTAAGGAGTATTCGTCTTATAAAAATATATACCCTGAATTTCTGTCAGGTAATTTTGAAGAGGAGAGTGCTCAAGGTCTGCATGAGAGAGCTAAGAAAATATTGAAGCCTTATTTTGATGAAGTGAAAACAGACAAAAAAGAGGCTTTGATTGATGGTAACCTTCCGCAAATATCAGATTTGAAAGAGACAATCATTGCAGCAGATAGTGGAAGAATAAGCACTCTTTTTGTTGCAAAAGGCAAGCATGCTTGGGGAGTTTATAAACCAGAAGAAGCAAAAGTTGAAATACATGACTCCAAAAAAGAGATGGACATTTGTTTACTTGACTTAGCTGCACGCAAAACATTCTTGAAGGGAGGTAAAGTGTTTTTGGTGGAACAAGAAAACTTACCTAACAGTGACACAAGGCTAAATGCTGCTTTAAGATTCTAAGAGTGATAAGAGCACGAGCAAGAATAGGATCAGTAGTGAAACTATGTGTTTGTTTTTATATTTTACTGCTCTATTTAATTAGATTGATTTCCTACAATCAATTTACAGGCCGCTCCGGAGCTTGGTGTGGAGTGGATATATGTTTACTACAGACAGTTCGACTCCTACGGAGTGCCTGTTCCAATACTATTTCAAGTACTGTTTGTTATTATAACTATGCTGAAGTCATATCATATTCCAAGGTCTTTATAGAATGAAATGATAGTCTATTAAGTGTCATTTTAGCTCCATTTAGCTCGGGAGGAGCCTTGCTGTTTGTAGTAAATAAGCAACCCTACCACCCAGAGCTCCGGTAGGTGCGAACTGTTTCCTTTATTAAACACTGACATAACAGCCCGCTTATACGAGCGGAATGATACAGTTTTTTAAATTAGATAACAATAAGTTAAACACGCATTTTTGCTTGTGATCTCAAGAATAGTTAAGTAGTTAATGTACAATATAAAATAAGAAAGCTGAAAGGTGGTAACACTTTTCAGCTTTCTTGCTTTATAGAGGTAAACAACCTAACATGCAAGTTTAATTTTTCGGAGGAGTTACTTGCAACTTCATTAATACTCCGTCCATCGACGATACATACAACTCGTTGCTTTCTGTTGGCAATATCATATTAATCAATCCTGTTGCAATTCTGTATTTCCACAAGTAGCTACCATCGGTAGCGCTGTATGCATAAATTAACCCTTTGTCAGTAGGTGCATAAACCACTCCATTTTTCTCAACTACAGGGGTGGGTGTCAATTCGTAGCCCATGTCTTCGCCTGAAGAAATCCATTTTATCTTCCTTTCATTCGCTGTAGCATCAATGGCTAGAATGTTGCCATCCATTGTTTTTGCATATACT
>CAYTJC010000384.1:0-2158 GCA_964437875.1 uncultured Dysgonomonadaceae bacterium | reverse complement strand
TCAATGCTGCAATTGCACAGTCTTCACCTTTATTGCCATGTGTGCCTCCAGCACGAGCTTCGGCTTGTTCCTGATTATCGGTAGTGAGCACACCAAATATAAAAGGTGTGTCGTATCTTAAATTGAGATTGGTAACTCCTTGTGTCACGCTGTCGCAAACGTAATCAAAGTGACGTGTGTCGCCTTGTATTACGCAACCTAAAACTATAATAGCGTGAGCCATTGTTCCCTCAACAAGTGTTTTTGCTCCAAATGTCAGCTCTACTGTGCCTGGCACGTATTCAACAATAATGTCTTCTTCTACCACACCCGCCGCTAACAGCGTGTCTGTGGCTCCTTTCAGAAGGCTCTCTGTTATGGGAGAGTTCCATTCAGAGACTACAACACCTATTATCTTATCTTTCCCTGATGGTAATGGATTGTCTTTTGTTCTGTTTTTCTCTAATAGTGTTGACATGAGTGTTATTTACAATGAGTTATGAATGGCTTACTTATTTGCTAAGCTTTGCTTGCTCAATATACTTATCGGCTTCTTGCCCTTCGGGTGAGTTCAAGTATGTTTTTTTAATCATCTGGAAAGTTTCGATTGCTTTGTCGTAATTTCCAGCGTGCATGTATGCAAGTCCTGCTTTCTTATAATAGATGGGCGACAACATATTGTCGTCAGCAGCTTTGGCAGCTTTCACGAAGTGGCTAATAGCTTTATCACTATTATCCAAATTCATATATACGTCGCCAATGGTTCCGGTAATGGCAGGAGTAACAAGTTTGTCACCACCTTTAAACTTATTCAAATATTCAAGAGCCTTTTCATTTTCACCCAATCGGCTGTATGAAATACCTGCATAAGCCTTTGCTAAGTCTGCTGCTTTTGTTCCACCAAATTGGTTTATCACTTCCTCAAAGCCGATGTAATCGTTACCATCGCCAAAAAGGGCAAGCGAGTCTTGTTGGTTTTGAAAATAGCGCTCACCTTTAAAGATAGCAGCTTGAGCTTTTTCGTTTTTTGGTTTCATATACAGATTGTTGTAAGCCAATATAGCTAATACCACTACTACTACAACACCTAAGCCAATCATTATGGCATTTTGATTTTTCTCTATGAATTGCTCTGTACTGGTTAGTGCCTCATTCATGTTCTCTAAATTCTTTTCAGCACCTGCTTCACTCTGTTTTTTCGACATTATATATATAAAATAAAAAAGGTTTAAAATTGCAGATGCAAAAGTAAAGGTTTTTAGCTGATAAATAAAATAATAGCGACGATTTTTTAATAGTAATTTGTATCACGTTAATCTTTTCTCTAAGTTTGTAGTCTAATCCATTACAAATAGCAGTTTTTAATCATTAAAAACAACATACAAATGAAAAGAATTTTATTAATCATCGGTTTAGTGTTGGCAATTACTACAAGTGCACAAGCTCAAACTGAAAACGAAAATGTATTTTCAAGTGTTCCAGAAGTTAATGGAAAAGTTGTATTTCAACAATTTATACATGCAGATAAGGGATTAACGGAAGATCAAAGTTATGCATTGCTTTACAAATGGGGCAAGGATAACTATGCTGGCAATCCATTATTGTCTGGAATCAGGTTTAACGAAAAAGATAAAAGCATTTCAGTAAGCTCAAAAGTAGAGCTATTGTTACCCGCCAATAGTAAGGAAGTTCGCGAAAAAATGATGATGAATTATCGTTTTGATGCCACCATTACTAATTCCGGCTGCGTATTAGTAATACGTGATGTAACTTACCAAAATGTAAGAGAAAAAGGGAAGAGCTTTTTTCCAAAATCTACTTCAGCAGAAGAGATGATTACTGATAATGCTTTGAATGTGGAATCGAGTGAAAAAGAGTTGAAAACAAATTTACGCAAAGGTACATTGTACTTTTTGAATGAATTGTATAACGACATAAAGAAGGAACTAACTGTCTCAAAATAGCTTTGAGATGACAAGGTAACACACGAACTCGTAGATCTAAAATTACTTATATTGATTTTATTTGCCTAATTGTTTGGTAGATAAAAAATATATGGCTAATTTTGCGCCCTGATTTCGTGGAAAGAGCAGAATATAAAACGAAATAATAATAAAACAATAGTATAGAGCCATGGCCAAAATTTGTCAGATAACAGGAAAAAAAGCAATGGTTGGAA
>CAYTJC010000383.1:0-2162 GCA_964437875.1 uncultured Dysgonomonadaceae bacterium | reverse complement strand
AGTCATATCTTTTTAAAAATATTATTCCTGAGCTAGTTTCCAAATACGGAAATAATAATGCTCTCGGGTTTGTGGATGAAGAGTTTATAACCTATGCCCAAATGGGTAAACGCATTGATGCAGTTATGGCTTATATGGAAGCCTTAGGCATTGAGCCAGGCGACCGTGTGGTTCTATATAGTCAGAATATGCCCAATTGGGGCATTGTCTATTTTGCTACACAGTGCATGGGAGTAGTGGTTGTGCCTGTATTGCCCGATTTTAATGCCTATGAATTGGGTAATGTTATAGAACACTCGGGGGCCAAAGCTATTTTTATCTCCCAGTCGTTAGAATTTAAATTGGCTAAGGTAGAAAACATTGACATTGGTATAGTTGTTAGGCTAGATGATTTTGATTTACTCAAAGGGGCAGAAACACCTTTTCTTTTTGATGAAAACAAACAACACAAGGGCACTTATTCGCCCAATGAAGATGCAATGTCGGTTTTGCTTTATACCTCTGGCACTACAGGTACACCCAAGGGTGTGATGCTTTCGCAAAGAAATCTTATTACCAATATTTATCAATCTAATAATGTGCAAGAAATTGTAGAAACAGATCGGTTTCTTTCTGTGTTGCCATTGTCTCATACCTATGAAAATACTATCGGCTTTCTATTGGCTATAGTGAATGGTGCAAGTATTAGTTATTTGCGCAGACCACCCTCTGGCTCTGTTTTATTGCCAGCTCTTGAAAAAGTGAAACCTACCATGATGCTCACTGTACCTTTAATTATTGAAAGAGTATATAAAGCAAGTATTCTGAGACAGATAAATAGCAAAAGCATTACACGCCTTTTATATAAATTTAGACCAACTCAAATATTGCTCAATAAAGTGGCTGGAAAGAAATTGTATGAAACTTTTGGAGGTCAACTTAAGTTCTTTGGTATTGGGGGTGCCAAATTAGATGCTAAAGTGGAACGTTTTCTGATTGATGCTAAATTTCCATTTGCTATTGGGTATGGACTAACAGAAACATCACCCTTGATTGCAGGATGTGCTCCTGGAAAAGGAAAGTTTCAGGCTATTGGTCCTAAAGTGATAGATTCTGAAGTGGTTATTCACGAGCCTGACCCCAAAACGGGTGAGGGAGAAATATGGTTCCGCGGAGACAATGTGATGTTGGGCTATTATAAGAATGAAGAGATGACGAAAGAGGTATTGACCGATGATGGCTGGTTTAAGACGGGCGATTTAGGCTCTCTTGACAAAGATGGCATATTGACACACAAAGGACGTCTCAAAAGTATGATTGTTGGTGCTAGTGGTGAGAATATCTATCCAGAAGAGATAGAGTCTTTGATTAATAATTTTGAATTCGTAGAAGAGTCTTTGGTAATTGAGGACAGAGGAGGTTTAGTAGCCTTGGTCTATTTCAATATGGAGGAGTTGGAGCAAAAATTGAAGGAGATGACAACAGATGCCTCTATAAAGATTGAGGATAAGATTGTTGAATTGAAGGCCGATTTGCTAGAGTATATCAACTCGAAGGTAAATAAATCATCCAAAATACAAGGCATTATCGACTATGTAGAACCTTTTAAGAAAACTGCAACCAATAAAATTAAACGTTATTTGTATAAGGCGGAGGATGTGAGGAAGTAGAAGATTCTTACGATATTATAATATAATTGGCAAGTGAGAGACTTGCGCCCAATGTCATTAAGTTAAGCAACTCTATAACTCATCTCTGATGTTTTCGGTCAGAGGTAATAAAACACTCTTGTTATTTGCATTTAGGCTTGAAATGCAAATAGCAAAAGTGATTTATTACCCCAGCTGGCGCGGTTTCTCCGACCCGTGCCTGTATGGTAGGCACAAGTAGGGATACTTACGCCAAAGAGAAACAAGTTTGGAATCTTAAGCCAGCCGAGCGTTCGTCTCCAAAAATATTTTAATGCACATTTGCGGTCATTATTTTTCTAACTTCGTAGTCTCTGATTTCAATGGGCTCTCCTTGTGTTTCTATTTTTCCATCAATTGCTAAAAGCTTTAATCTCCAGTTTAAAAAATCATCACCACAACCAAAGTCTATGTCAACAAGTGTTTCTCCAATCACTCTTGCAGCTTTTTGAAAGTTTTCATCGCAATTTGATAATAAATAAGAATCAAAATAAT
>CAYTJC010000382.1:0-2166 GCA_964437875.1 uncultured Dysgonomonadaceae bacterium | reverse complement strand
AGTTTTGTGTTTTAGGCACAAGGGTGGGGGTGGTTTTTTTGTATAATCTTTTGTGGGGTGGGTCTGTGTTCGTTTGTTTTTGCTTTCTAAAATGTCTCTCCAAGAGTCCTAAACAATTCGATTGTATTCAAATATCGGATATCAAAAGAATGGCATGGTTCTGGTATTTTTATTCTGTTTATTCTATTTGGTTGGCTAACTTCTTGTGTTACGATAGTTATATTACTCTTATCAGATAGTGCATAAGCAATAATAAAAGCATCGGCTTCATCAGCTTGGAGAAAATCGTTGATTGCACTTTGTCTGTAGTGGTGTGTCATGGATGCCGCCCATTCTGATATTTGTGCGTACTCTTTGATTTTGTCAGATGAGTCTCTAAAGAATGTATCAGGAAGATTAGCTTTACACCACTGTTCTAATTCATCGTTTTTGTTGTAGAGTTCATTTTTCACTTTATCGATACTAAAGATAATACCAGCATTGGCAAGTTCTTTCACTTTTGCCCAAAAACCTATGGCAATATCAAGTGGGTATATGGCACGATGAGCTTGAATGAAAAAGTTGCTATCCACTAAGTATTTAATCATTTCTGAAGATGTTTAGTGAAGAACTTATCAAATGTGTCTCCTTTCATACTAGTCAATTTATAGGCATCACGGTATAAAAGATCTCCAGATTTAACTGCTCGATTAACATGAAGTGCAAACGTCAAGCTAATTCTTTTTTTTGCAGTAGCATAAAAATCTCCACCAGAACCTTGCGCCTTTTTCTTGTCAAGAAATCTGTTTTTATAATCGTCATAGAATCTAAAGAATTGAGATTTTGTTATCTTTCCTAAATCTAAGGCTCTTCTAGCTATAACAATTTCGCTCACCTTAAAAAATCGAGCGTATCTATTCAGGTCTTGGAAGCCTTGCCACACTTTTTCAAATGCTTGTTTAGGGACTAAGAACTCTGCTGCTATTTTATCACAAAGTATTTCAATGGGGTCGTCCGCTGGTTGGAGTTTTCTGAAGTCAAATCCTGCGCTGTGCCCTGTCCATATATGGGCTAACTCATGAGCAATGGTAAACATTTGGGCAGACTTGCTGTCAGCATTGTTTATGAACATAAATGGAGCATATTCATCAACCAAAACAAAGCCCCGGCATTCCTTTACATCAATTGGTCGGCTTGTGTTATTTTCAACAACACCATTGAATACAGCTATAATTCCTTTGTCTTCTATAATGCTTACGAGGTAGCTCATTGCTTCTTGCCAAGTTCTGAATTTACTAGCCCAATTATCTTCAATCTCTAGTACCTCTCTAATATTAGAAACAATTTGCTCCACATTGAAGTTATTTCTATAGGCTCCAACAAAGTCTAAGGTTTCAAACTCATTATCTTTTAAATATTCTCTTAGCCAATCTTGGCGTTGAAGCATTAGTTGAATAGTGTCATAGACATTTACACTTACTTCTTTAGATATATCTCCATTGGTTCTGAAGTAGGGAATGGGTAGTTTCTCAACTGGAGGCTTTTGCAAAAACAGATATCCAAAGGGAAGGTGAACTTTCTTAGAAAAAGCTTCGAGTTGTTTAACTGTTGGTTTCTTGGTTCCTTCTATCCATTCTGCAACGTTGGGGAGTTTTGCAAAAAAGTCATGCAAGTTATATCCTGCTCGTGCAATTGCCCAAGTAAGCATTTCGGTATTGATATTTACTTCTGTTCTCACTTTGCAAATTTATAGGTTAATTCAATTCAATCAAAATATATTTTAGTGCTACGCAACATGTTCTTGAATAATCAGCTTTATAATTCATCTTTATCGCGCACTTTTTCTTTATTTTAGAATTATATTTGCTATTAGTCCATTATCTCTTCTCTCTCCCTTTGTCAACCTCATTAACATACCTCCAAGTATAATGCCATGAACAGAAACTAATATTTTTATCTTGAATAGTATATTGGATGTGTTGTTTGAATTATATAGAATGTAAGTTGTCTCCATCTCAAATATAAATCATTAGTATTTCCCGTTAACTTGCTGCTATAAGAGTATTCATTCAAAACTTACTTTCATTTTTCAAAGGAGTTTATTTCACTTCAACTCAAAAACCTTAGACAACAATTCATAGGAGTGCAGACGTGCTTGATGATCTGTCATCATATCTTGAACAATAA
>CAYTJC010000381.1:0-2176 GCA_964437875.1 uncultured Dysgonomonadaceae bacterium | reverse complement strand
TGTGAGTGTGGAAATATAAAAGCACTTCTCTTTCGTTCGTGTTGTTTCTGTTTTTATCTTATCTTTGGTATCTATTATTAACTCAAAACATTGTGTGTCATGATTAAAAAATATGTTCTACTTATTGTCCTTGTAGTTACAGCTTCTGTTTCGGTAATTGCAATCAAGGGATGTAAAGAAACCCAAAAAGAAACTCAAATGAAACACGAGATTTTTATAACACAACAGAGTGTTGCGAATGTTGTGGATGCTTTGTCCAAAGATGCATCCGACCATAACCTCTTTCGCATCAAGCGAGGAGCACAACAAGTAGCCGATCTGTGGCGACATGAAGATGGAACTGCTGAGGAGTACGAAGAGTTTTGTATCCAAAACTTTGTGTCTGATAGTGAGTCACTCTCTCTGCTCTTCAATAAACTGGAGCGGAACTTTGAATTATTCAACGGTTATTTCCATAAAATAGATCTCAAGCTAAAAGAACCACTACAATTGGACGGGCCGGAGATACAGCCCATCGACATGATGTTTGGTGGATACGATGTGTCTGCTCACTTGAATGATGATATGTACAATTCGAAAATTGCTTTTATCACGGCTCTCAATTTCCCTTTCTACTCTTTGGATGAGAAAACAGAGTTGGGCAACGATTGGACCCGACAAGAATGGGCTTATGCTCGCATGGGCGATCGGTTTATTTCGCGCGTACCAGCAGAGTTGCAACAACATATTTCTCGCACCCTCACCCATGCCGATGCTTATATATCGGACTACAATATCTATATGGGTCAACTGCTGAACAAAGATGGAAAGAAGTTATTTCCTAAAGATATGAAACTGATTACTCATTGGGGATTGCGCGATGAGTTGAAATCGAACTATGCCGACAGTGAGAATGGTTTGGAGAAACAGCGAATGGTGTATAAAGTAATGCAGCGCATTGTTGATCAAACTATTCCTCAGGAGGTGATTAATGATGGTACATACCAATGGGATATAGAACAGAATAAGATATACGATGAGGGTGAAGAGATTGCCTCTACACCAGAATTAGACAAACGGTACGAAATATTCCTCACCAATTATCATGCAATGAGGCAACTCGATCCATACTCTACACACTATCCCACACAGTTGACACGTGCATTTGATGCAACCATGGAAGTGCCACAGAAAGATGTAGAGAAATTATTTACAGACCTGCTCTCATCGCCCATGGTGAAAGAAGTAGCCGCCTTCATTGAATCTCGTTTGGGTCGTACATTAGAGCCTTTTGATATTTGGTACAATGGATTCAAATCGCGTGGAAGTGTTCCCGAAGAGGAACTAACTGCCATGACTTCAAAGAAATATCCAAATGCAGCAGCGGTTGAAGCTGACTTACCCCGTATGTTGCGCGACTTAGGTTGGAGTGCAGAAAAATCTGAAAAGATAACCTCTTTAATTACTGTTGATGCATCTCGCGGAGCAGGACATGCATGGGGAGCAAGTATGCGTAATGATACAGCTCATTTACGCACCCGAATTGGCAAAGATGGAATGGATTACAAAGGCTACAACATTGCAGTGCATGAGTTTGGTCACAATGTGGAGCAAACGATAACTCTCAATGATATTGACTACTACATGTTGAGCGGTGTTCCCAACACTTCTTTTACGGAAGCCATTGCTTTTTTGTTTCAGAAACGAGACATGGAATTATTGGGGCTGAAAGAGACCAATCCTCACGACGATTTTTATTTAGCACTTGACAATTTCTGGTCAAGCTTCGAGATAATGGGTGTGTCACTCGTTGATATGCAAGTATGGGAGTGGATGTATGCCAATCCGGATGCTACACCCGTGCAGCTGAAAGAAGCTGTTATTTCCATAGCCAAAGATATTTGGAATAAGTATTACGCCGATGTGTTGGGTGGAAACGACGAAACGCTTTTGGGAATTTACTCTCATATGATAGATTATCCGCTTTATCTGCCCAACTATCCAATGGGACATCTTATCGATTTTCAAATAGAACAACAAGTGAAAGGCAAGAACATGGCCAACGAAGTGGAGCGAATGCTCATACAGGGAAGCATAATTCCTCAACAATGGATGAAAGGTGCAGTGGGTCAGGAAATCTCAATTGATCCTTTGCTAAAATCTACGAAGGAAGCATTGGATGCGTTGAAGTAAGGTT
>CAYTJC010000380.1:0-2182 GCA_964437875.1 uncultured Dysgonomonadaceae bacterium | reverse complement strand
AAGAATAAACTGCTACAAACAATATCAGCTCAAAAAGCAACAATAGAAGCTATTGAGAAACTGATTGCTCAACTGAGTAAAGAGGAGAGTGAAAACAATACAACGATTGAATCAAAGCTTGCTGAAAGCTCTTTTGAATCTGTTGACACTATTGAGCAGCTATTGAGCATTGAGCGAAATATCGAGGCTGAAAGGAAGCTGATTGAAGAGTTTAAAATTGGCTACGCTAAACTAAAGCAGTCAATTGAAGAATTAGAGAAAAAACTAGACGGAAAATCATTCTCAATTGAAGAGTTCGAACTAAAGAAACAAGAGTTTCAAGAGAGTAAGAATGTGAAGGATAAGCTGCACGAGGATCAAGTAAAATTGAAACACGACCTCCAGCGCATAGAAAAAGAGTATAAAGAGAAAAAGGGGCTATTGGTTGAGAAAGAGAAATTAGAATTACGCAAAGCCAATATAAACACTCTCACGCAACTGTTCAAAGCGAGTGGGTTTGTAAACTACGTGTCGAGCATTTATCTCAAGAACTTGTGTGCTATTGCCAATGAGCGTTTCCACAGGCTTACCAAAAATCAATTGAGCTTGCAAATCAACGATAAAAACGAATTCGAAATTATAGATTATCTCAACGATGGCCGTTCGCGGTCTGTAAAGACGCTATCGGGCGGACAAAACTTTCAAGTATCGCTCTCATTAGCACTTGCCTTGGCTGAAAATGTGCAGAGCTTAACAAACTCAGATAAGAACTTTTTCTTTATAGATGAAGGATTTGGTACGCAAGATGCAGAATCGGTAAACATTGTTTTTGAGACGCTAAACAATTTGCAGAAAGGAAACCGCATTGTGGGTATAATCTCTCATGTAGAGGAGTTGCAAGAACGCATTCCCAAATCACTTTTTATCAGAAAAGATTTAGATAAAGGGAGCTTAATTGAAGTAGTAGGATAGGATAGAGTAGGGGAAAAGCAGTTAAATAGAAACAAAATTTTTATCTCTATTCAGCAAACTCGCTCAACTCCAACCAACGCATTGTTTTCTCGTCAATAAGTTCCATCAAAGTAGTAATTCTATTGGAGCCTTCAACGAGATCATCAGAGGATAACTCTCCCGAAGATAACTTTTCGGTGAGTAGTGTTTTCTCTTTTTCCAATTTGGCTATTTTCTCTTCTAGTCCTTCGAACTCTTGTTTTTCTTTGTAGGTAAGCTTAGTTTTAGTCTCCTCCTTTTTTATAGGAGCTTGAGCTTTTGGCTCTTCTTTTACTGCTTTAGCTTCATCACTAATTTTCTTGTCTTCCACCTGTTTCCAAGCACGATAGTGCGAATAGTTTCCAGGGAAATTTGTTATAACAGCATCGCCTTCAAAAACCATCAAGTGATCTACTACTTTATCCATGAAGTATCTATCGTGCGAAATAACAATAACACACCCCTTGAAATTGACCAAATACTCTTCAAGAACGCTCAGCGTAACAATGTCTAAATCGTTGGTAGGCTCATCGAGCACCAAGAAGTTGGGATTGGTTATAAGAACAGTACACAAGTAGAGTCGTCTTCTTTCTCCACCACTTAGTTTAGCAACAAAATCGTGTTGTTTTTCTGGAGCAAACAAGAAGTGCTGCAAAAACTGCGAGGCAGTCATTTGTCTTCCATTGCCTAAGTCAATTACTTCAGCAATATTTTGCACCACATCAATCACTTTCAATTGATCGTTGAACTGCAATCCATCTTGACTGTAATAACCAAACTTAACCGTCTCGCCCACATCAAAATAACCACTATCGGGTTTTACCTCACCCAATAACATTTTTATGAATGTTGACTTGCCAGTTCCATTTTCTCCAACAATACCCATCTTTTCGTATCTGGTAAATATATAGTTGAAGTCTTCTGTAATCTTTACATCGTCAAACCTTTTAGACACATTCTTGGCTTCAAAAATCTTATTGCCAATGTAAGATCCTTTGGCTTGCAGTTGGATGTTTTCATCATTCCTGGTTTTCTTTGTCTTCTCTTCTAAAGAGTAAAAACCCTCAATTCTCGATTTAGATTTAGTACCACGTGCACGGGGCTGCTTTCGCATCCATTCCAGTTCTTTTCGAAAAAGATTTTTAGCTTTACCTACTTCTGCACTTTGTGTTTGTATGCGTTCTTCTTGCTTTTCTAAGAAGTAAGAGTAGTT
>CAYTJC010000379.1:0-2184 GCA_964437875.1 uncultured Dysgonomonadaceae bacterium | reverse complement strand
TAATTAGTGCTCTATTGATAACGTCTTCGCTAGAGTCTTTGTGTAAAAATCCATCTGCACCCATCTTCAGGTAACGCACAGCATAAAGGCCTTCGTCTTGCGACGAAAATATCATAACTTTAGTGGTTGGGTTGTTTATTCTAATTGCTTGCAATGCTTCTTGAAAATTGCCATTAGGCATATTCAAATCAAGAATAGCCAAATCGAAAGTCTTCTCCTTTATTTTCTGCATAACCTCTTTATAATCGCTCACCTGCTCAATAACTGCATAAGGTCGCAGTTTTTTAATCATCATGGAGAGGCCTAAACGCACCACTCCGTGGTCATCAGCTATAAGTATTTTCTCTTCTGTTTGTTTCATATTGATTGGTGCAATTAGTTCTGATTCAACAAAGTTAATACATATGTAGAAACTTATCTGTACTCTATCTAAATAATAACCATATTTAATTGTAAAATATGGCTACACCTTAGTTTTATAAATTATAGAACTATTAATATTATCTCCTACTATATACACTTTGTAAAATTCGATAGCAATTTACTTTAAAGTTCTTATTAAAGCAAGAAATTTAACTTTTTGTTTGTAATTAAGTTTATTCTAATAATATATTACTTGTCTTTACCTCAATGCGCTTTAAGTGAGGAGCGTGGAATATGTGATATGAGATAAACACATACAAGAATCATGTTCATTTGCCTGGTTCAGATATTTATCTGTGCCAAACTACTCCTCAATGGCACGGATGAATGTCCCGTTATTTACTCTTCTCGTTTGTAAGAGAGAGAGTGTGTGTGAAACGCGAGGGTACAATCAAAAGAGACGTTGCACACAGCGTCTCTATAAACGTGTACAACAAATGATTATAGACTGGTTGACACTTAGGGTGTATAGGCTATAGTCTCTTCGACAAGCTGAGGGACCACCCACAAACAACTGCAGCCACATCTTCAACTACCAGCTTTTAACTCCACCTCAACCGTTGTTCCCACACCTTCTACAGATGAAACACCCATCGTGCCATTCAGCATTTCTACAAAGTCTTTCACAACAACCAAGCTCAACCCTGCCCCTTTTTCATTCATGGTTCCTGTGTAAGGCGCTCCATCAAGTGTGCCAATAGCACTCAATCTACTACTCTTCATGCCCACACCATGGTCTTTGATGGTAATAGTTGCCTTATCAGAATCGGAATGAGCTATTAGCTCTACTACACCACCTCTGCTTGAATACTTAATGGCATTTTCTATCAACTGCTTCAATATAAACTTCAAAAGGTATTGATCTGTATTGAGCGCTATAGTCTTACTGCCTACAAAATTGAAGGTGAGCTCTTTTGCCTTTATATTTTCTTCAAATTCATTTATCAACTCTAGGTATAAATCATGAATGAGAACAGGTTTTATATCGATACTAAAGCCTTCATTTTGAGCATTAACCCATGCAAAAGTGTTTTCAAGAGTTTTTGAGTTCTTTTTTGTTATTTCTTTTAGCTCTGGCAACATACTCATAAATATTTCTGGCGTGATGCTTTGATCTGTCATTGCATCAAGCAAGTATTTAATATTTGAGAATAGTCCTTTACAATCGTGCGCAACTAATGACAGCCACTTGGTTTTTAATTCATTTTCTGCTTCTAGTTGCGCTATTAATTGCTCCAATTCTAGTGTCGTTTTATTATTCCTCATTCTTCAACATTTTTTTCACTATTCTTATTTCAAATAATACCGATTCAAATAGGTTATTTACATATTCATCCTCAAACTCATCAAGCAACTCAAAAGCAACTGCTTGTTTGCTTAACTCTGTTAGCCCAACCGCAAGGCTTGTTCCTTTAAGTTTATGCCCCGCAGCCCTAAGCGCTTCTAAATCTCTTTCTAGTATTCCTTTTTGCAACTCTTTTGCACTCTTATCTATTTCAAATAGTGCCAGTTTAATAAACTGACCTCTAAACTCCGAATCGTCTGTTGCATACTGATGAAACCATGTTTTGTTTAGATGCTCTAAATCGCGCCCGCTGTTTTTTTCTCTTTCTAAACCATTATTTGTCTTAAGCCATTTTTCGAAGAGTTTAGCTAGATCTTTTTTTACAATAGGCTTAGCCATAAAGTCATCCATGCCAGCTTTAAGACATTTTTCTTTCTCGCCCGACATATTACCTGCAGTAAGTGCTACAATAGGAG
>CAYTJC010000378.1:0-2190 GCA_964437875.1 uncultured Dysgonomonadaceae bacterium | reverse complement strand
ACCAATAGCCCCAGCGTATTCATTGTCGCCCATGGCCAGTGGTAGCATAGCTATAATTGTTGTAATGGCAGTGATCAAAATTGGACGTATGCGCGACAACCCTGCGGTCATCAATGCTCGTTCGCGTCGAAATCCTTGCTTTCTTAGTATATTTGAATAATCTATCAAAATAATTCCATTATTCACCACCACACCTATCAAGATAAGGAATCCCATTAATGTATTTGCATTCAGCAAGCTGTTCCCTGTGATGATCAGGGCAAGTAGCGAACCAATAGCTGCCAAGGGGATGGAAAAGAGCATAACCAAGGGAGTTGTTACCGACTCAAACACCATTGCTAAAATCATGAAGATCAGCAAAAAGGCTGCGATAATAAGGAATTTAAAGTCCGCGAATTGATCTTCTTCATGCACTACTTCAATGGCCACTCCAGCCGGCAAATTATAGTTGGCAATCAACTGGTCAATATCGGCACGATACCCTTCAAGCAAAGTTTTGGAGCCCATAACACTTCGTGAAAATCCGTACTGCACATCCAATTGTTTATCTTGATTTACACGTGTTATCCTAGAGCGACCGAAACTTTTGTTGACCGTAGCAATATCTCTAAGGTTGTGCAATCCTCCGCTATTATTCATAATCTGTACTGCCTCCAGATCGTCAATAGTTTTTTGTTGCCTCATTTGCTCTTCTTCCTCTTCAGGTGTTTTATCTCTGATAATGATATCATACGACTCTTCTCCTACCTTGAAGGTGGTCCCCGACGAAAACTCAGTGTTCAACTCCGACAACCCAGTAGTTATGTTGGCTCGTGTTATCCCGTATGAAGTAAGCAGTATCTGATCAAAATCAAGTAGTATTTCAGGCTGTCGACTAGTAAAAGTGACTCGGGTATTTTGAATAAAATCCTGCTGATCTATCTGATATTGGATATCACCGGCTACCAGCTGCATCATTTCATAATCCGAACCTTTAATGATTATACGCTCCTGATTATCCCCTATTCCCAGTAAACTCATAAAACCAACCATTCCACTTAAACCACCACTATTGCTTTGTCCCCCTCCCGTTGCATCTGCCACGAAGATTTCTCCGCCTCCAATGTTAGGAATTTGTGATTGGACGTCTGCTTTAATTTCGGATACTGTTCGTTTTCCTATCTTTTGAAAATTTTCTTGTAAAATGAGTGTTAAGACAGCTTCCTCTTCGTTTACACGACTCACCAGATCTTTCTTTTCTGGAATCTCCTCCAAACGCTCTTCCAGCACCCTAACCACGTTATCGGTACTCTCCAACGTGCTTCCAGAAGGCATAGTAACATATATATTAAATCGATCGGCATCCACTTCTCTTCGTTGTTGTGTAGCAGTGGAAAGCGATAAAATTAGTGTAGCAAACAACAAAAGTATGGCACCAAATATTGTTACACCCGGGTTGCGCATACACGCTTTCAGCAAAACGATGTATACCTGAATAGGACGCTGCAATAATGATACTTTCTGATAAAAAACACTTTCGCTTCTTTTACCTTGAAGAATAAAATAGGCAGCCATGGGAACAAACAATAACGCTACGGCCAAGGAAACCAAGAGTGTAGAGATAATAGATACTCCTATGTGAGTACCCATAAGCTTGAGTAAGAAGTTCTCTGAGAAAAGGAATGGAAGAAATATAATTACAGTAGTCAAAGTTGCCGCCACTATCGAGCGCCATACTTCTTTTGTTCCTCGTTTAACCGAATCATCGGGCCGCATCCCTGTTCCGGATAACCGGTAGATATTTTCTAACACAACAATACTGTTATCCAACAACATGCCCACGGCCAAAGCCATCCCTATGAGGGTGAGACTATTGACAGAAATTCCAGCGTAATAAAAAAAGTTGAAAGCCGTAAAAACAGATATCGGCATAGCAAGAGCTATCAAAAGCACCAATCTAACATTTTTCAAGAAAAACCAAAGAACCAGTACTGCCAATAATCCACCAACCAATGCTAGTTGAATAATTTGGTTGATATTATTCTCCATCGTCTCGGCAGTATTGGAGTCCACCACAATCTCCACGTCCAACACTTCTAATTGCTCATTCAAACGATTTATTGTTGCTATAGTGCGATGAGACAGATCAATAAGATTAGTTTGAGCATCATTAACAAGCGAAACTGATATCGCCTCTTTCCCGTTGACACG
>CAYTJC010000377.1:0-2190 GCA_964437875.1 uncultured Dysgonomonadaceae bacterium | reverse complement strand
TTGGTTTGTTGCCACCATGAACCACCATAGTTGCCAACGAAATGGCTGTATTTCTTGAATGCAGGATAATAGTGAGCTGGCAACATTTCGCTGTGTGTATAAACGTCAACACCAGTTCCTTCGGTTTGTTTCAACAACTCTTCCATGTCTTTCATGTCGTGTCCACTGATAAGAATACCAGGATTGTTGCCTACCCCTAAGTTTACTTTAGTAATCTCAGGATGTCCGTAGCTACCAGTGTTTGCGCTGTCAAGCAAGGCCATTGCTTTTACACCAAACTCGCCCGTTTTCAACACCAACTGAGTTAGCTCATCAGCATTCAAAGTGTCGTTGGTAGTATCTACCAATGCTTGTTGAATGAAACCATATATCTCATTATCTTCGAAACCCAAATTGAAAGCATGTTCTGCATAAGCAGCCATTCCTTTGAGTCCGTATATTGTCAATTCGCGCAATGAGCGAACATCTTCGTTTTCTGTTGCAAGTACCCCTACTTCAAGTGCTTTGTCAAACATCTCTTCTTCAGTTTCGCCCACCCAGTGTGCGCCTGAATAAGTGACATCATCGATATTTACTCCCAAGTTTTGCAATCTTTCCTTTGCAGCATTACGCATTTCGTAAGCGATGTGCATGCGTACTTTGAACCTATTTAAATCGAAATTGGCGTTAGTAATGGTCATAAACAGACTGTCCACAACAAATTTGTTTATTTGAGGCACCTCTACCCCATTTGCTCTCAAGCGAACAGTGTAGCAAGAAATTCCTTTACACAAATACATCAACAAATCTTGCATATTGGCTACATCTGCTGTTTTTCCGCACACGCCTTTCACGGTGCAACCTTCGTTCTTTGAAGTCTCTTGACATTGATAACAAAACATTTTGCTCATACTGCTATTCTATTTTTTTAGTTTTTTAATTGTCTGTTTCTTTATTATTGAGCGCAAAGGTATTGCTAGAAGAAACCAAAAGGTGTAACTCAAGTTACACTTTCAATAATTAACTATTATTTAAATGAGAAAGCAGCTAACTTATCTATCTTTGAGAGTGAATCAACCATAAATATTTGAGAATGCTAGATTACGATATCTCTACATGTACACTATTTGCGGAAATAGACAAGACAGAACAACAAGCTTTTCTGACTCGTTTGGTAAGCAACAAGAAGATTGTTGAAAAGGGCAAAACCGTTGCCCGACAAGGCGATGAGATAAAACATCTCTACCTCCTTGTGAAAGGAATTGTGCGCACAGAAATGATTACGCAAGAAGGCAACTCATTAGAGATAGAGTTTATTGATGCAGTGCGTCCCTTGGCACCAGCATTTGTGTTTGCACAAAACAACCGCTTCCCAGTGGATGTTATCACCATTGAGGAGTGCCACTTTCTGTTGATTCCCAAAGATGTGTGGCTTAGCGAAATGATGAGAAATGAAACCTTGCTGACCAATTTCCTGAAATTGAACTCCAACATGACCGTGTTTTTGTCTCAAAAGCTACAAATGATATCCATCAAGAGCATCAAAGGAAAACTTTCTTTATTTATTTTGGAGCATACCACTGAAGAGAAGAACAGCTTCACTTTGAAAAGAAACCGCACTCAGTTGGCAGAGTATTTTGGCGTTCAGCGCCCTTCTTTAGCCCGCACTATTAGTGAATTGGTGGATAAAGGGGTTATCTCTATTGATAAACGGGAAGTGACGGTGTTGAAGCGGGATGAGTTGAGGAAAGTACTTTGAATTAATTGAAAGTTGAAAATATCCCAGTTTAAGAAATGCGCATATTCTTAAATCTTTATTCTTTCCTTCTTTGCGCCTCTGTGTCTTTGCGAGAAATAAATCTTTCGCAGGTGCGACACACGTGCTCGCACTGATTGGAGTCGAACTGTTGCAAAAGCTTGCGAGCAAAACAGTTCAGACAGCTTTTATAGCATGCATACAAAGCAAGAGAGACGCGATAAATCGACGTCTCTACGGTTGCCATAAATATGACAATATCTATATGTTTTGTAAAAGAGCTTACCCAAAGTACTGCTCTATACGTTAAACCTAAAGTGCATCACATCCCCATCCTGCACCACATATTCTTTTCCTTCCACACTCATCTTGCCAGCATCTTTAACAGCGTTCTCTGAGCCATAGCTGATAAAATCTTCGTATTTGATTACTTCGGCACGAATGAAACCTTTCTC
>CAYTJC010000376.1:0-2197 GCA_964437875.1 uncultured Dysgonomonadaceae bacterium | reverse complement strand
GAATTAAATATATATGTTCCTATAAATGGGAGCATCTCTGACATGGCAAAAAAGAAAAAAATTATAAAGAAAAAGAAACCTGCAAACCGAAGCAAGTCTAAGAAAAATGCATTCATCAACTTCTTCAAAAGCGAACGCACTCAATTTTTATTGGGTGTAGTTATTTCTTTCATTGGATTGTTTATATTCTTAAGTATGGTATCCTTTTTCTTTACTGGAGGGGCAGATCAGAGCAAAGTAGTAAACAAAACCTTTTTTGAAATTGTAAACGACAAAACTCTAACTGTAGAAAACTGGACAGGTGCAGGAGGTGCATTTATTAGCGAAGCGCTTGTAAACAATTGCTTTGGTATCTTCTCGGTTCTAATACCTCTGTTTGTGATTATTTTTGGACTCAGATGCATGAAAGTATGGAAAGGCTCGCTCACCAAATCCTTTATCTTTATTTCATTGTCCATTATTTTCGGTTCTATCTCTATCGCCTTTATAAGTAAAGTATTTCCTGAAAATTTTATTGTTTGGGGTGGTAAGCATGGTCGATATTTAGAAAATATTCTCGAAAGTAGTATTGGCTGGCCAGGCATAATGATGCTCATCATTGTCTTTGCTATAATTTTGGTGGTGCTGTATAAGAAATCATCGATGTTCAAAATTCAGAACACACTGAGTAAAGGTATTCAACGCATGAATAAGAATGGTGATGAGAGTGAAGACAAGACTCTTGAATTTACCATCGAAAGCTATGACGAACCCGAAAAAGATAAAGAGCCTAGCAAGTACAAAAAAATGTTTGGCTTTCTTGCACGTAAAAAACAATCTGAAGAGAGTGAGGCGAAAGAAAAAAATACAGACAATGAAAATGTAGCTGTTGCCAAAGAGAGTAAATCTGACTGGAAACCAGCATTAGAGACGAGCACGCCAGCAGTCGAGAACAAAGAGTTTGAAGTAATTGTTCCTGATGAGGAAGAGATGCTGCCCGCTCAACAAGGAGAAACAACTTCGCCAAAAACCACCCTTACTGATAAAGGAGAATTAATTGATGAAGAGACAGGCGAAGTACTTGAAGACTTTGACCCTAAGAAGGATCTCTCTTCGTTTTCGTTCCCTTCTATGGAGTTGCTCAAAACCTACAGTGTAGGAAACAGAGAAGTGGACATGCAAGAGCAAACCGAAAATAAAGACAAAATTATACGTACACTCAAGAATTATGGCGTAGAGATAACATCTATTAAAGCAACAGTGGGGCCCACACTCACGCTCTACGAAATAATACCACAAGCGGGAGTACGTATTTCTCGCATTCGTAACCTTGAGGATGATATTGCATTGAGCCTTTCGGCCTTGGGCATTCGTATTATTGCCCCTATGCCTGGCAAGGGTACCATAGGTATTGAAGTGCCCAACAAGGATCCACAAATTGTTTCGATGCAATCGGTAATTGCCTCTAAAAGATTTAGAGATTGCGATTATGATTTACCTGTGGCATTGGGCCGTACTATTACCAATGAGATATTTATGTTCGATTTGTGTAAAATGCCTCACCTACTGGTGGCAGGGGCCACAGGTCAAGGAAAATCTGTTGGTCTGAACGCAATCATCACATCGCTGCTCTACAAGAAGCATCCATCGGAAATGAAGATGGTGCTGATAGATCCAAAAATGGTGGAGTTCAACATTTACTCAACCATAGAGAAACACTATTTGGCTAAACTCCCCGATTCGGAAAAAGCAATTATAACAGATGTAACACAAGTAACACAGACGCTTAATTCTCTTACCAAGGAGATGGACGATAGGTATGAGTTGCTGATGAGGGCTAATGTTAGAAACATAAAAGAATACAACTCTAAGTTTGTGAAACGTCGCCTCAATCCCAACAAGGGACACAGATACCTACCCTATATTGTAGTGGTGATTGATGAATATGGCGACCTCATTATGACTGCTGGCAAAGAGGTGGAAATGCCCATTGCTCGTATTGCTCAGAAAGCACGTGCCGTGGGTATGCACATGGTCATTGCAACACAAAGACCTACCACTAATATTATAACAGGAACCATTAAAGCAAACTTTCCTGCACGAATGGCATTTAGGGTAACTTCTAATATAGACTCGCGCACCATATTGGATATGGGTGGTGCCAACCAATTGATTGGTCGTGGCGATATGTTGTTTTCGCAAGGTAGCGACTTAGTGC
>CAYTJC010000375.1:0-2197 GCA_964437875.1 uncultured Dysgonomonadaceae bacterium | reverse complement strand
TTGGAGCTGAAGAGAAAATATACTCACTTGAAATAGAGATATTCAATTCGCTTGTAGAGAGTCTTATCGAGTATATCCCCACCATTCAAATAAATGCAAACATCATTGCAAGGTGCGACTGCTTGTTCTCTTTTGCAAGAGTTGCACAAGACAACAAGTATATTCGCCCCGAATTAAATACATCACTCGAATTGGATATCAAAAACGGACGTCACCCTGTGATTGAGATGCAATTGCCCCCCGACGATCCATTTATTGCCAATGATGTTTATCTTGACAATGATAGCCAACAGATTATAATTATCACAGGTCCTAATATGTCGGGTAAATCCGCATTGTTGCGCCAAACTGCTCTCATAACCATTATGGCACAGATAGGCAGTTTTGTTCCAGCCGAATCAGCAAAAATTGGATTGGTAGATAAAATATTTACGCGAGTGGGTGCCTCCGACAATATCTCCTTGGGAGAATCGACCTTTATGGTGGAGATGAACGAAGCAGCCAATATACTGAACAACATATCTAAACGCAGCCTTATTCTTTTTGATGAGTTGGGCCGTGGAACTAGCACATACGATGGAATATCCATAGCTTGGTCTATTGTAGAGTATATACACGAAAACCCTAAAGCACGTGCTAAAACTCTCTTTGCCACACACTATCACGAGCTAAATGAAATGGCTAAGTCGTTTAAGCGAATCAAAAACTTCAATGTATCTGTAAAAGAGATTGACAATAAAATCATCTTCTTGCGGAAACTTACTGCTGGTGGCAGCGAACACAGCTTTGGGATTCATGTAGCAAAAATGGCAGGAATGCCTCCAAGCATAACCCACCGTGCAGAATCCATTTTGAGTGAAATGGAACAACACAACAGAAAGAAAGGTCTTGGTAAACCCCTCAATGAGATTGTAGAAAATAGAGAAGGATTTCAATTAAGCTTTTTCCAATTAGACGATCCTATATTGAGCCAAGTGAGAGACGAGATAATAAACCTAGATGTAAATAATCTTACACCCGTGGATGCTTTGAATAAGCTAAACGAGATTAAGAAAATAATTAAAGGAAAGTAATTAAAAAAGAAGTGCTTATTTAATCTTTATTACAAATATGATTTACTGTGAGAATACTATAGACAAAATGCATACTAGAGGCACTATTGAAGTTATTTGCGGGTCGATGTTTTCGGGAAAAACCGAAGAGCTATTGCGTCGACTGAAACGAGCTAAAATAGCCAAACAATCAGTTGAGATATTTAAACCTAAAATAGATGTGAGATTCTCGGCAGAAGAGATAGTTTCGCACGATCGGAACTCCATTCACTCAACCCCTGTTGATCACTCTAGCAATATTCTTTTACTTTCATCAGAAGTGGAAGTAGTTGGAATTGACGAAGCACAATTCTTTGATGCCGGACTGGTAAATGTGTGCCAACAATTGGCCGATCAAGGCATGAGAGTAATTATTGCAGGTTTAGACATGGATTTCAAACGAGTGCCTTTTGGGCCCATGCCAGGATTGTGTGCCATTGCCGACGATGTAACCAAAGTACATGCTATATGCGTGCAATGTGGTCGCTTGGCCAATTATTCACATCGAATTGTAGCAGGGGACAAACAGGTGATGTTGGGAGAAATAGAAGAGTATAAACCTTTGTGCAGGGGGTGCTACTTGAAAGAGACTGCTAAGTAAGTTGATATTAAATCATACTAGCAGCTTAATGATATATATATATAGAGAGAGAGTGTGTGTGTATGTGCAAGTACCCAATATAAGCATGGGGTATATTAAGAGAAAATATTACATCTGTTTATAAAAAAACGCACTCAGATTTGATTCCACACAGCAACACCCACTCAATTAGGGTACAACTAGGCATAAAAAAAGCAACTCATATTTTGAGTTGCTTTCTTCTTTCTCTTGTTCGTAAGATTTTACTTTCTAATACCAAGATCCTTGATGATTGCTCTATATCTTTCGATATCAACATCAACAAGATAATCGAGTAAACGACGACGTTTACCAACTAAAATCTTTAACGAACGCTCTGTGTTATAATCTTTTTTATTTAACTTCAAATGTTCAGTTAAATGCGAAATACGGTAGGAGAACAATGCTATCTGCGCCTCAGGTGAGCCAGTGTCAGTGTTAGACTTTCCGTATTTTGCAAAGATTTCTTGCTTTTTTTCTGAATCTA
>CAYTJC010000374.1:0-2201 GCA_964437875.1 uncultured Dysgonomonadaceae bacterium | reverse complement strand
GGTATTGATGATGGTTTTCTGGCTCCCTACAAAGTGGTGAAAGTGACCCTAGATATCGATGCAGAAGGTTGGCGACCTCCAAAGGGTTTCTTAGACAAAAGCGGTGAACCAGTGGAAGACAGAATGTACAATAGAACGGACTTTGACCGAAACATTGTGGTGGATGAACGCCGAGAGTCTGTTGCCCGAAAAATAACGGAGTTCTTGACAGGGCTTGACCGCTTTGCAAAAACAATAGTCTTTTGTGTTGATATAGAACATGCAGAGGGCATGAGAACTGAGTTGGCCAATATCAACGCTGACCTGTTTTTGAAGAACAATAAATATGTGATGCAAATAACGGGCGACAATGAAGAGGGCAAACGAGAGTTGGACAATTTTACCAACCCTAGCGAAATATACCCAGTAATTGCAACCACTTCAAAGCTGATGACAACAGGTATAGACGCACAAACATGCAAGCTTATAGTGTTGGACAGCAACATTGGCTCTATGACAGAGTTTAAACAAATTATTGGTCGTGGCACACGCATCAATGAGGAATATGGCAAAACCTATTTCACCATTATGGATTTTCGCAATGTGACCAATCTATTTGCCGACCCTCAGTTTGATGGCGACCCTGTGATGATTAAAGAGGTAGTGGAAGAGGATGATTTGAGTGGTGTGGAAGATGAAGTTGACGATGAAATAATCATAGACAATATAGATGGTGAGGAAGTTGAATTTCCCGATGAACCCGATTATTCCGAAATGCCAGAAGGGGGTGGTATTGTAGGTGAGCCCACAGAGAAAGTGAGAGTTAATGGCGTAGCCGTAAAAATTATAAACGAGCGCATACAATACTTGGGCATCGATGGAAAGATAATAACCGAAAGCCTAAAAGACTACACTCAAAACAACGTAAAGAAACAATATAAATCACTAGACAAGTTTCTGATTCACTGGAACAGTGCAGAGAAGAAAGAGGTGATCATTAAAGAACTAGAAGAACAAGGTGTACACTTCGAAATATTGAAAGAGGAGGTTGGCAAAGATTTCGACCCCTTCGATTTGATATGTCACCTAGCATTTGATGCAAAACCACTCACTAGGATGGAGCGTGCCAACAATGTGAAGAAACGAAACTACTTCACTAAATATGGTGAAAAGGCACAAGTGATACTCAATATCCTCTTGCATAAATATGCAGAAGATGGAGTGTTGAACATAGAAAATACTGAGGTTTTGAAACTAGACCCTCTCAACAAAATAGGAACCCCCGTGGAACTAATAAAGGCTTTTGGCGGTAAGCAACAATACTTAACTGCCTTGAGAGAATTACAAACAGAATTATATAGCATTTTAGCATAGAGAATGGCAAACATAGGATCGGTAATAACCAGTATAAGAAACATAATGCGACAAGACAGAGGAATATCTGGCGATGCGCAACGATTGGAGCAATTGGGCTGGATGCTCTTCTTGAAAATAATTGACGACAAGGACAAAGAACTCGAAATAATAAAAGACGACTACCAATCGGTCATTCCAGAGAAGTTTCAGTGGCGCAACTGGGCTACTGACAAAGAAGGAATTACTGGCGACGAACTATTAGATTTTATTGATAGAACCACGGCAGATGACAAAGGCCTTTTTGCTACGCTTAGTACATTGACCAGCATAAAGTATCCAAAGCGAGCCGGCATAGTGCAACAAGTGTTTGATGGCACCAACAACTTTATGAAATCGGGCTACGAAATGCGCCGTGTCATCAATGAGCTAAACAAGATAGACTTCAACAGCTCTAAAGACAAGCAGGTGTTTGGGTCCATCTACGAAAGTATATTGGTGGAGTTGAGAGATGCTGGCAACAAGGGAGAGTATTACACACCTAGGGCAGTGACCCAACTGATGACTATCATGACCGACCCAAAGCTAGGTGAAAGAGTTTTGGACCCCGCAGCAGGTACAGCAGGATTCCTTACCGAAGCCATAGAGCATGTGCGCGAAAGCTATGTAAACACAGTGGCCGATGAGCGAGTGTTGCAACAGAGCATCACAGGATGGGAGTTCAAACCTGTACCTTTTGTATTAGGAATTACCAACTTGATTTTGCACGAAATAGACATACCCGACTATCACTACATAGATAGTTTGAAAACCGAATACAACAGCATTGGCCCAAAAGACAGAGTAGATGTTATTTTGGCCAATCCTCC
>CAYTJC010000373.1:0-2204 GCA_964437875.1 uncultured Dysgonomonadaceae bacterium | reverse complement strand
ACCAACAATAGTTTGAGGCTTGCTCCAAGTTTCACCCAAATCATCGGAATATATAAAGGAAGGTTTCCAATCGTACCCTCCACGTGAGAATACATACAAACGGTTGTTCTCTTCCGAGAGAAGCACAGGGTTGGTGTAGCTGAGCATATTGCCCAAGTCCGTAGTTTTAACCTCTTCCCATTCTGTAATATCTTCAGAGCGGAGCGTTTTGGTATAATAGAAACCACCATTGTGACCCGTATAGAAAATCATGAGTCGCCCGTCAGGCAAAAAGAGCAAAGAGGGGTTCACATGGTCATCAGCTTGAAAGCGAGCCTTCACAACAGTTTCGTTTGTATTGCCCAAAGTATGGTCGTAGTAGCCCACCTTAATATCGCCTTGCGAAGATACTGTGCCCACATAGCTGCGTTCATGCTTGTCTTTGTAAAAGACAGCCCGTGGATCTGAGAACCAGCACCATGCACCATCGTCCGTAAAGGTGGTATAGTTGCTACCGCTAATTGCGGGCTGTTGTGAGAAGGTGTTTTGTGTAATTAAAAGTAGGGAAAATATAAGAGCGTGAAAAACAGGAACTTGTTTCATAGAATAATATATTTTAGAGGCTTTCTGTCCTATTATTTACTCATCATTGTTTTGTATCGCATCAATGCCTCCACAAAATAATAGTCGGCATAGTTGAGTGGTTCATCCACTTCGGCACCGTGAGGAATACTTCCTACTGAGTGTTTTAAGATAAAGTTGCCGTTTTCGCCCAACTGTGCTCTGTATGCAGGACTTGCCAAGCTTTGCATAATCTTTTCTGCCCATGTTGTATAGTATGCACCATTCTCGTAAGTTGCCATCTCTAATAGAGCTGAGGCTATAATAGATGCGGCAGATGCATCTCGTGGCTCATCTGGAATGTTAGGCGCATCAAAATCCCAATAGGGAACGTAATCTGCAGGGAAGTTGGGGTGATTAATTACAAAGTCGAATGTTTCTTGTGCTTGTTTCAGATACTTAGGGTCTCCTGTTTCGCGATAACAGAGTGTATATCCATAAATAGCCCAAGCTTGTCCGCGAGCCCACGAAGATTCGTCGGCATGTCCTTGCCACGTATTTTTGTGTCTAACAGAACCATCGGTTGGGCTATAGTCTATTACATGATAGCAACTTCCGTCAGCACGAAAATGATTCTCAAGTGTTTTATCAGCATGGCTCACGGCTATATTGTAAAAGGTGGAATCGCCTGAAAGTCGGGTGGCATTAAAAAGAAGTTCCAAATTCATCATATTGTCGATGATTACCGGACATTCCCATCCAAGCTCACGGTGTCTGTTGTTTAGATTCCACGATTGGATGATGCCAGCCTCAGGATGAAAACGTGTTGACAACGATTTGGCTGCTTGTATAATCACCTCTTCATAATCACTTTTGTTGCTCAATCGCAACCCGTTGCCGTAGCTACACTGAATGATAAAGCCAACATCGTGATTGGATTTCATGTGCTGAGCAGAGTGGAGAGCTGCGGTATATTTTTCTGCAAACCCTTCCCACTGTGTATCACCTGTTAACTCATACAAATACCACAGCGTGCCAGGGAAGAAACCGCTTGTCCAGTCATGAGCTCCCACGTATCTCACTTTTCCATCTATTGTAGTTCGGGGAATAAGTATCTTTTCAGAATTGTCCATGGCATTCAGCATCAGCTTTTCTTGAGCTGTTGCAAATTCTGTGTTTTCTTCTATAAAACCTTTAGGTAAGATGGTTTTTGGTTTTGATGCGGAACAAGAAACCGCAACGAAAAGTGTAAGCGCAAGAGAAAAATGGATGAGATGCTTTTTCATTTTGGATGAGTGATTATGAGTTGTGAAATTGAACTTTTTCTAAAGTTAGTGTTTATTTATACGTCATAAAGATACGGTATTTTGCAGAAAAAGCAAATCAAATAACTTTGCTTTTTCAGGAGTAAATATTTCATGTGAAGTGTTTTATATGACGCTCACATTATTTTCAAGCTTGATGAATGTCAATTTGTAAATAATTGGGAATTGTTTTTTACAATTCAGTCGAAGTTGCGCAGTATATCAGGTGGAAATCAAATTGTAGGTATACAATCCGACGTTCATCTGTTGAAAACGCAATCTACCGTCGTTGAAATGTTTTGAAGCGCTAAAAGGGCTCATCTTTATGGCTATTATTGAAAATAAAAGGCATGAAAGGAG
>CAYTJC010000372.1:0-2206 GCA_964437875.1 uncultured Dysgonomonadaceae bacterium | reverse complement strand
GATAATGTGCAAAATGTTCAATCTTGGCAAATGTAGGGGCGAACCCTTGCGGTCGCCCGTTTTAATTCACCAACCAAAAGATAGCAGACACATGTCTATTTGTCATTTTTCTGACTAAACATTAATAAAACTACTTTTAAAATAGTATTATTTTGAGGTTTTGTAATAGTACAAAAGCGTAAAAAGTTTTATTTTGAGGTTTCGTATCAATACAAAAGCATGAAAAGTTTTATTTTGAGGTTTCATACCAGTACAAAAAGTGAATAGTGATTTAGTGAAAACTAGAACAATTTAATTGGGAGAGTGAAATGGGTTTGTGCAAAAAGGAAACTGGGGGGGGCGCTAGGGGTTGGCTCCCCATTCCCTGCAAATCAACAACAGAATAGCATGAGAAAAGTACAGAGAACTAAAAAAGAGAGGTCTCACAAACCACATTGTAAGACCTCTTCATCATTTAAAAAACGTACTAGATTACCAGTTATATTTTCAATCACATCTGTATTTAATGCTACATACTATCAAAAATCAGCTATCCACAAATCAACAGTGCTCATTGTGTTCATAAATTTTGTAATGCGCTCTGTTTCCTTATCAGACAATGAGTTGCCAAACAACCAAAGACGATTCAACTTATCATTATTTGAGAGATCAAGAGAGGTAAGTTGATTGTTGAAAGCTATCAGTCGCACTAGCTCACTGTTTTTAGAAACATCGAGCGAGTTGAGCTCATTGCCAGAACAATCCAAAAAGGCGAGGTTGGGATTGTTTGAAAGGTCTAGCTGTGTAAGGTTGTTGTTGAAACTCCAAAGCGTAACCAATTCAGGGTTTTGCGACACATCGATTGTATGAATGCTATTGCCAGAAAAGTCTAAATGTATCAATGCACTGTTGTTAGAAACATCCAGCGCAGTTAGTTTATTGAGGGGCGCATTCAATGTAGTCAAGTGTGGGTTTTTTGATACATCTATTGCTGTCAATTCATTAGAAGTACTTGCCAAATAGGTTATGTCGCCATATACTGAAATAGTTTTCAAACCTGGTGCAAGCGAGTAATCTTGATAGCTATTAAATACAGAAATGTCTTCCGTGCCATCTTCGGCACGAACACCATCCCCATCGAGGTCTATCCATAGTTGCGAACGTTTGCTTTCGTGTGCATCAATGGATAAGTTTACTTGTCCATCAACACGATCAGTAGTCAGTGTAATTACACTGCTAGATGCTGTTGAAGCTTCATCTTGATTAGCAAACCCTTCTATCTCTTCATTCATACAACCAGTTACAAGCGCAACAAGCAGAATTAATGTGATGAGTATTTTTATATTTTTCGTTTTCATCTGTTCTCCTTTATAATCTCCAAATTATTCTTTTACTGTCACTCTTCTTACATCGTTTACTTGGCTGTTTTGCAAGCGCACCATGTACAATCCTTTAACCAAACCATCCTTTATTGTCTCTTTTCCGTTAGCTTTCACCTCCACACGTTGCAAAAAAGCACCACTGCTGTCATATACAAAGGCTGATACAACTTTAGAGCTTTGGTTCACAATCATTATTTCACCATCTTTTGTAAACACTTCTAATAAAGCTTCGTCAGAAGATAAGAATGTGCCATTGTCTTTAGATGACAATCGGAATCTATTGGGAGACTCCCCTCTTTTTGCAGTAAACGAATACGATTTTCCATCGCCTATCTGATGAGAAGTGCCAGTAATTGCATCGTGCAAATAAATATCACCTCCTTTTGGTTGTCCCATTTGAGCAAACTCTAAGGTGTATTTCCCGTCGATATCGGCAATAAAGCCGAGCGACACACTGTTCAATTCTGGAACAGTAGCTACTTGAAGTTTACTGTCGTCTGTTGCACTTACATAAAGCTGTGCAATACCATCTTCTAGCATTTTGCGTCCATCCCAACCATTGTTGAAGTTGTGACTTGTGCCTTGTTTCTGGAATATCCATACACGGTCGGCAGACTCTTCTCCAATTACATCTATCATTAGAGAGGGCAGTTGTTGTTCCATTTTTGCAGTTTGTGAAACAGCGGCAATATTGTTGCTCAACGAACGTGTAGTTATTTGTGTTCCGTCACCTCTATTTACCGCTGTGTTTTTTGTTAGCTTACTATAGTTTATATTCAAGTCGCCATCGCCATCTGTCAGTATCATAAATGCATGTGTAGAGGGGATTCTGTCAGGGAAATTAT
>CAYTJC010000371.1:0-2221 GCA_964437875.1 uncultured Dysgonomonadaceae bacterium | reverse complement strand
TGAGGATTGGCGAAAGTGAGGGAGGAGTTGCGTAAATAAGACGTTGGTGGCAAGCGTAAAAAACGACACCCAATAAAATTAGACATACAAAAATGACATAGACAGACATATGAAATATTCAAAACTTTACCATAAAATCAGGTCTGTCTATCAAGCAAAAAGAAGAACTAAAAAGTGGAAGAAAAGAAAATATAACGCAAAACTTCAACGAGCTAGAAAAAGACAAAGCATACAACACTACCAGCAAAAACCTTATGAAGATTTTGATGCACCTAAAAAATTTAACTTTATTGACAACACGGATGAAGTATTAGAATATTTAGAAAGATGCAAATCCGCCTTTAAGAAAAAGAGTAAAGTGAATTTCAACATTGAAGACATAGAAGAATTATCACCTGACGCAATTAATCTATTAGTGGCAAGTATTAACGACCCAAAATTCACTTTGAAAGGAAGTTTTATGGGAAACGCACCGAAGGATAAAAAACTTAGCAAACTTTTCACTGCTTCAGGTTTTTATAACTTCGTAAGTTCGAGCAACCTTGTTAAAAAGAACTTAGATGTTAAGAATAATTTACTACATAAAGAAACAGACTATAAAGTAAGACCTGCGATAGCAAAAGGTATTTGTATTAAAGGACTTGAACACGTTACCCAAAGCATACAACCTTTTGAACCTCTTTATGAAATTTTAATTGAAGCAATGCAAAACACAAATAACCACGCAAGTGCTGAAAAAGAAGACAAAACAAAATGGTGGACTTATGTTTATAACGACCCTGACACAGGTAATTCTATATATTCATTCTTGGACTTAGGCGTTGGCATATTTGACAGTATTGTTGTAAAGACGTATTTGAAAAAACAAGCACAAAAAATAGGCTTATACCATAATGTAAACTATGTCAAAGACTTATTAGACGGTAAAATTCAATCAAGAATTGAAGAAGATAATGAAATTCGTGGAAAGGGTATTCCTCAAATTGTTAATAATGCACAGCTTGATTGTTTTAAAAGGTTTTACATAGTAAGTAATGATGTGAAAATAGATGTGAAAAACAAAATTGGTATAAAGCTAAATAATAATTTTAGCGGTACATTTTTATATTGGGAACTACAAAAAGGAAATTGTTATGGAAATCAAAGATAAAATCGTTGTTTGGAAGGACTTTTCAGACAACCCAGGAGCAAGATACAGAACAGACGGACCCTTTTCAGGTCAACAGTTTTTGGAAGAGCATCTTGAGCCAAAGTTTGACAAAGCTGTTCAAGAAAATCACATCATTGAGATTGATTTGGACGGAGTATGGGGGTACCCATCCTCATTTGTTTCGGGTTCATTTGGCAAACTCTCATTAAAACACGGTTCTGACAAAGTTTTAGAGCACATCCAATTTAAATCTGAACAAAGTTCTTTGCGGTTAGAAAAGATTATTAATGAAATTAAAAAACCGAGAAAATATGATTAACAAGAAGATTGTAATTATTGCTTCAATTGTTGTAGTTCTCTCGATTCTAGCCGGCATTACTCTAGGCGTTTTCGTTAAAAATTTTCCGGGCGTTTCATATAAAAATGAAATTGACCTTTTTGGAGCTTTGACATTTATTGTTACGTTAGGTATTGGAATTATATTTCCATTTCTAATAAAAAAATGGATTGATGACAATCAATCCATAAAATTATATCTAGTGCAAGAAGTTGAGATGTTGGAATCAATTTTATATGAGAATATGACGATAATCGAAGATTGCTATAAAACAAAAACTGTAACTGCCGAACATAAAGACAAAGTCAATTTCACTTTTTTTAATGCCGACCTACAAATTGAATCATTAGAGAATCAATTCAAGATTTCATTTCCAAAAAATCTAAACCTAATAGAGACGATAAAAAGCCAAAATAGCGAATACTATCATTTTCTGACAGGTGGGGACTTTATGATTTCTGACTTCAAAATTGACTCACGCTTTTACAAAGACCACAAAACAAAACTGAATAGAATGACAATGAATTTAAAAGAACTAATACACAAAATACATAAGTTATGACAAAAACGCCAGCCACCAACATCACCTATACGCAAGCAGGGGTTTCGTGCTTCGTAGGACAGGAAAGTGCTAAATTTGAAATTCAGTGGTTAAAATCCCTGCCTGCGTATAGCTGAAAACCGTTGGCACCAATTGAGACGCAACTATACACATAGATAATTCATCTTAAAAA
>CAYTJC010000370.1:0-2223 GCA_964437875.1 uncultured Dysgonomonadaceae bacterium | reverse complement strand
GATCCAGCAATGTTTACATCAAACCCAATGTTTAATGGATTGGCCCCATCACTATTGTCATGGCCGAAGTGTGCTTTCCCAACATGAATGCTCCTATAGCCAGCTTCGCTTAAAATAGCAGGATATATCTGATCAGATTTTGTCACCCCATCCCAATTCCAATCGTAAGGACCAAATTTTGTTCTGTTGTTGCTTCCACCGTTAATCCAATTGGTGGTTCCATGGCGAGTGGCATTTTGCCCAGTCATGATGGATGCTCGTGTTGGAGAGCTAACGCTCTGCGCATAAAATGTAGAAAAACGGACACCTTGTTCAGCAAGGCGTTCCATATTGGGGGTTTTGTACCAATCATTTAGAGGATGGCGTTCAAGATTATTGTTTTGATCAAGTAGAAAAGGAACTGAGGTATCCATTACTCCCATGTCGTCAACTAAGAATACTACAATATTAGGACGTTCTTGACCAACCAAACCTGCAATATATGCGGCTGCAGAGAAGGCTGTGAAGAGTGTTTTTTTCATTACTATATCTGTTTGTGTTTTATTTTTTATAGTCTTTTCGAAAGACTTGATACGTCAATATGTTTCAAAGTTAAAAAGTTATACTTGAATTTCCTCGATTTATTCTCGAAATTTTATTAGTCATATTTCTTTCACTTGCTTATTGAATCTGTAAGCTCGTTAGAAGAGGTAAGATTAACAGTGTTGCTCCCTATTTTTACTTCTTTTACTATCACCTATTTACAACTTGATTATGAAATAGTGATATTTATTGTATTTTTGTTCTTTATTCATTACAAATTGTCATAAACACAGAGAAAACAAATGAAATTAAAACTCCTTCTTTTATCCGTTATGGTGGTGGGTTTGCAATTGATAGTTGCACAAAGCATAGCTATACAGCCTGCTCCACAATCTGTATCCACTTCAGGTGGCACTATTCTGAAACCAACACAGCTACACATTATTGGCAAAGCAGATGCTGATAGGGTAGCAGTAGAGCTTTTACAAACACTGTTTGAGGAAAGCACCAATAAAAAAGATTTCACCTTATATATTGGCGAAAAGTCTGACAAGGCGGTTAGAAAATACAGAAAGCATATTCCTAACAAAGCAGAGGGGTATTACCTATCTATTGAGAAAAACCAAATTGTGATAGCTGGAAACGATGAGAGAGGCACCTACTATGGTGTGCAAACTTTGAAACAGCTTTTGAACGAGGACCAATTGCCCCTAATTACCATCAAGGATTATCCTGATATTGTGGCTCGTGGTGTGGTGGAAGGTTTCTATGGTACTCCGTGGACTTTTGAAGACAGAGTGAGTCAACTTAATTTCTATGGTGATAACAAACTCAACACCTATATATATGGTCCAAAAGACGATCCTTACCACCGTGCTCCTAATTGGAGAGTGGCATATCCTGCTGAGGAGGCCAAAGCAATAGAGCAATTGGTGGATGTAGCCAATAAGAATCATGTAGATTTTGTGTGGGCCATTCATCCCGGACAAGACATTAAATGGAATGATGAGGACCGAGACCTCTTGATGCATAAATTTGAATTAATGTATCAGTTGGGTGTAAGGGCATTTGCTGTGTTCTTCGATGATATATCGGGCGAGGGTGTAAATGCTGACAAGCAAGCAGCGTTGCTCAACTATGTGGACAACAATTTCATCCAACCCAAAAAAGATGTATCATCACTTATTCTTTGTCCAACGGAATATAACAAGAGCTGGTCTAACATTGAAGGTGGATATTTACCCACATTGGGGAGCAAACTGAATCCTTCTATTCATGTGATGTGGACAGGAGACCGAGTGATTGCTGATATAGATACGCAAGGTTTGGAGTGGATAAACCAATACATAGAGCGTAAGGCATATGTATGGTGGAATTTCCCCGTTTCTGACTATGTGCGTGACCACCTGCTGATGGGTCCTGCTTATGGATTGGATACGGAAGCTATTGACTTAATGTCTGGTTTTATGACCAACCCCATGGAGTTTGCAGAAGCTTCTAAAGTGGCTATCTATAGTGTGGCCAACTATGCATGGAACATAAAAGAGTATGACTCTATGGAGACATGGGAAAAGGCTTTGCAGTATGTGATGCCTAACAACTATGAAGCATTCCGCACATTCTCTATTCACAATGCAGACCTTGGCCCCAATGGTCATGGATACCGCAGAGATGAGTCGTGGGAGTTTAAAGAGACTGCCA
>CAYTJC010000369.1:0-2235 GCA_964437875.1 uncultured Dysgonomonadaceae bacterium | reverse complement strand
TTCGAGAGTATATTGAGGTAAATCTATTGGAGTAAATCCTTCTTTAGATCTATCGAATAAATACTCACTATATAAATTAGGGTTTGTAACATCTAATGAGCTAAACGCCATTTTTCTGGAAACTCTCAAGAATACTGTTTTTGAAGAATTCATAATCTCTACATCTCCACCGGTTACGCTTCCTATTGTTACAGGTATAACATAAATACGTCCTTCTACCCAGTTCTCGGTAGAGGTTATCTGCACTCCTGCTCCGTTAGATGCTGCTTTACCGGCATCTATAGTATCGTTGGTAGCTAATAGTTTAATGGACGATTCGGGTACCGGAAAATAATTTGTTTTGTTTTTATCATTAAATACAGTAAGTGCATCGTTATCAATCTTGTAAGTGACCACCACATTTTCATCTAATTTTCTAGTAGAAGAGGTTGTGACATAATGCGTTGACGGGGTATCGTCAAGCTGAAATGTCATTATAGGATTAACGTCGGTGCCTGTAAACAACAGATAATTTTTGTTGGGATCGAATTGATCGTCTTCTGAACAAGAATAAAATGTTGCTGTAAGCAATAAGAGTATAAAATATATATTGATTGTTTTCATATCAATTGTCATTTAAAGTGAAATTAGTAAACAGCCGGATTCATTATCTGAATAGCTTTACGAAACTCATTATAAGGTATACCAGATGAAGAGTAGTAATTTCTTCCTAGGTAAAAGGCGCCAGATCCGCCCTTACGCCCGGTTGGGGGTTGCCATCTAGCATAATCAAGTAGTTTGCCACCATCGGCATAGAATATACCAAATGTTTCAATGTAAATCATATTTTCATAAGGCCAACCGCTAGGATGATAAATACCTCCAGTTTGATTAGAGTATGATTGGCTTACAAGATAGTCGCAATAGGGTAATATTTCTAATGGTGGACGACTGTTAAAAAAGTCAACTATTAACAACATGTCGGGGTCCTGTCCTTGAGGACCAAATGATTTGCCTAGTTCTTCAATCAGCCTTATCAAATCATTGCCTGTCCAGCCTTCCCAGTCCACATCCACGCCATCAAGTTCAGTTTCTATTACTTGGTTTTTAATCCATTTTGCATAAGCAATCATAGTTTCATCATCTATATTGCTTCTACCCCCCATATCATATTCAACACCGTCAACCGTAAACACATGCCTGTAGTGCGAAGCATCGGCATGCATCACAAAACGAGTACCCTTTTTTTCCTGGCAAAACTTCATATCCTCGTATGCCAGAGGGTGAGTATCTGCTGTGGGTATTCCCATCCAAAGGTTTACGATATCAATGCTGTCGGGTAGTCCAATAATACGCTCTCCCCACGACGAAGGGTACTTTGCACCTGTTGTGCCTTCAATTGGAGACCAAGCTGCATAATAAGCATAGCTGATCTCATGATCGCTCTTCTTGTACTCACGTAGATTGGCATAATATTGCTCATCGTAGGTGGTCAGTTCTTGAATTTCCATATTTTCGATATCCGTATCACAACTGATCAATACGAAGGCCGCAAATACAAATGACAATATATTTTTAATTTGAAGATTCATAATATCCATTTTTAATTTTTTGAATTATTTTTTATCCCACCATAACTTTGTACCACCTGTATCGGGCCCACCAAGTTTAGCTATTCCGGATAGTACACCGGCTTCATTCTTTTCATATTCCGACTGAGGATATGGAATCCTGCGAACCTGAATATTTGTATCGATAGTGCCATTGCTTCTGTTTGATACCACAGGGAATAATTTTGGATATCCTGTACGTCTAAACTCTGCCCATCCTTCCGGACCATCAGGATACATTGCTATCCATTTCTGAGTAATTATACGTTCCAGTTTTCTCTCATCGCTATCTGAATCTGACCATTGAATGGTGATATTACTAGGGGCCGGCATTCCATTTGCTCCCGTGGCATTATCTACAAAAGCTGTTGGAGTGGCAGTGCTGGATATATAGTTTGTTGCTGCACCTGCTCCGGTCTCATCAAAAGAGACTGCGATACCATCTTCATAAAAATCTTGAGCATTACCTCCCATATTCCATCCTCGCAATGCACCTTCTGCACGTAGGAAATATGACTCAGCAGCGGTCATCCATACAATTTCCGTTGTATTTTCATCAATATTTAAGTTCGAAATATTGGATCCCACATAACTACTCCAGTTGGTGGTAACTATACCTAAACGTACACCGTGATAACCCCCATCT
>CAYTJC010000368.1:0-2241 GCA_964437875.1 uncultured Dysgonomonadaceae bacterium | reverse complement strand
TGCGTCAACATTTGCACCTCGGGACGATTGTCCAAGGCCTCTTGTATGGGAATCACTTGTACTAAATTGGGGTTTTTATCCAAATCCTCATCTTCAAGTTTAATTTGCTGATCAAGTGGTAATCCACAAACCTGATTGAGCGCCATGCGCGATAGGCTGAGTCCGTTTTCTGCTTTTATGATGGAGAGGTCGGCCTCGTTCATCTTCACTTTCACTTTCAACACATCGGCTTTTGTAACCATTCCCTCATCAAAGAGAGCGGTAATGTTGGTGTCAAGCTTCGAAACTACACTCTTCAACTCATGTGCCAACTTTACTTTGTTTTCTAACGACACCACACGCCAATAAGATTCATCTACTTCCAATATCAAATCGGTCATAGCATCTTGCGAACGCGCTTCAGCTATTTTTTCGCCATATCCAGCTATGGAATACATTTGTTTGATTTTACCTCCCATAAAGATGGGTTGCATAAAATTGATACCCCCCACAAAGATATTGCTTGCATCCATCTCGAATGCTTTTTTGGGAAGCAGGGCATGGTTTTTCCATTGCAAATCGCCGGGATTTGTGGTGGGATCGAAAGGTTGTCCTTTGTCGTTGATAGGAACTGGACTGCCATCGATAAGGGTGAAGTTGTTGTTGATTGCAGCATCTTCAAATTTGAAAGTTCCATCAGGATTAGCCGTGGGGGTTGAGTTTGGACCAACACCTATACCCAAACTTCCATCGGGTTGCTTTACTCCTACAGGCAACATCAAGTCGTGTGGAAACAACGACATATTCTTCTGATTCCATGCATAAGCACCCGTAGCTGAAAAGTTGGGCAAGAAGTGTGTGAAGGCTGCTTTCTTCATACTTCGAGCTGCTTTCACATTTTCTTTTGCTATTTTAATGGAGGCATTGTGCTCCAAAGCCATCTTTCTACAGTCATCTACATTATATACAGTTTGAGCCGCCATTGGGACAGCCAGACATAATGTAAGATATAAAAACAATTTTCTCATTTTCAGTTTGATTGATAAGACAACCGTTGCGCATGCAACTAGTTGTATGTAATATTATATAAGTTGGGTGGGGTTTGTTATCTAAGAGTCAAGACTTGTGATTATTTTATTCAAAACAGTTCTAGCAATAGCCACTTCGTTCTCACTAACATTTTCGAGTGATTTGTTTACAACATCTTGCACAACATCGGTGACTTTTACACGTAATTCAGAACCGTACTGTGTGAGGTGAATAAGATTAACTCTTCTATCCGTGGCATGTGGCACACGTACAACAATTCCGTTTCGTTGTAAATTGTCAATCAAGCGGGTCATACTGGGTTTGTCTTTTCGGGTCAAGTCACATAAATGACTCTGTGTAACCTCGTCCTCTTTCCACAAACATGACAATACTGTCCACTGTTCAGTAGTGATGTTGAGGTCTTCTTGAGCGAAAGCCCTCAACAATGCCCTATTGATGGTGGTTGATATCTTACCAGTTAGAATACTAAATACTTCTCGTTCGTTTACTTGCAATTTGGCTCTTCTTTTATATGTGCAATTATTGTATGGTTGTTTAAACAACTATGCAAAGGTAAACTATTTTATTTTAAGAACTAAAAGCATTTAATCATTTATGGGATAGTTAACATTTTTTGGTAAGAATGAATGGATTAGGATGAGGTTTAGGATGGGGTGTTTGGGTTTTAAATTAAGAGTTATGAATTAAGAATGAAGAACAGTAGAGTACTGATTGTAAAATTTATGAATAGTGACGATATCTATTTACAGGGTGGCTTGAACATGCTAACGCATGGAGAATATTGGCACGCAGATAACGCTGACTGAGCTGATGAACGCAGATAAATGCAAATGCGTTTATCCGCAAGCAGGATTGCAAATCAGGGAGAGCGACATCGATGCAAAATTCGTATTTATCAGTAAAACATGTGTCATCCATGTTCCAACTCCCCGTCATGTACCAGCACAACATTCACGGTGTATGAAATACGAGCCACCAAATTTTTCAGACCTTCATAGACACAAGTTCAAGCGCTACCACACATACTACAAACAATTTAATGTATCACCAACCATTTATCTGTTCACATTCGAATACCAGCAAAACATCAAGGCCTCATCCCATCTCGCAGAACTCTTAACTCTTAACTCTTAATTTTTAACTCTTAACTCAAACCTGGTTTCCCCACCATCCCCATTTTTTTGCGTCCATTTATCTTTATGGCAAAAGTGT
>CAYTJC010000367.1:0-2282 GCA_964437875.1 uncultured Dysgonomonadaceae bacterium | reverse complement strand
TGGGGCCTAGGGGGACAACGAAGTTGTCGTCAAAAGCTTGTTGGATGAAGCGTTGCTCTTGGCCACCCATGTGGGCTAGAGAGAGCCATATTCTTTTATTACTCATATATTTACTTTTAATTGCACGCTGATTGAAAACGCTGAATTAGCTGATTTACACTGAAAAGAATCAGTGTTTATCTGCGTCATCTGTGTTTCTATTCCCTTGGCCATTCAGGCCTTTATTGAATTTCATTGTCAATTTTCAACTTTCAATTGTCAATTGATTAAGTTTCATCTCTTCGTATATCAATGGCAATGCTTTCTCCACCTCTACTCTCAATCCTTTCCTCCTAAGTTCATACACTAAACATGCCTGATAGGTAGATTCTAACAAACCAGGTCCTAAGGCAGAATGAACTTTGTAAGCAGAGTCTAATATTTCATGTGTTATATCGTTTAGTTGCATATTGTTGTTATTTTAGGCCACTGAGTTGCACAGTGTTTAACACAGTGGGACTCTGTGTATTCCTCTGTGCAATCTATTATCCAATTTAATTTTCAAGATAGTGCCTCCCCATGAATAACCAACACCAAATCCTGCCAACATTACATTTCCTTCCAGTCTATTTTCTTTTTTGGCTTCTGTTAGTAAGATTGGTATAGTTGATGAAACTGTATTTCCTACATCTTTTAAGTAGTAATAAAATTTTTCTTCTTCTACTTTCACTTTTTTCCTTAGGTAATTTAGCATAAACTTATTGGCTTGATGGAAGGCATAAAGACTTATCTCTTTTTGATCTAATTCATTTTTCAATAAGATATCCTTTACTAAAGCAGGTACTATTTTGTTTGTGAAATTAAAAATTTCAGCACCATTCATAAACAAATGATCAGATGATTGTGGGTTTCCACTTTCATCAAATTGCAAATCATTCATTAATTCTCTATGTCGCATACCTCCTGTTTTCACCATCAAGTTGTCGGCTCCTCTGCCGTCAGTACCTAGTGAGAAATTACCAATTTCAGCAAACCCATCAGCAGATATTAAAGTTGCAGACCCTGCATCACCAAAAATAGTTTTATTTCCTTTGTCTTTCTCGTGGATAAACTTTGAATAAGTCTCTCCAGTAAGCAACAAAACATTCTTTGCTATGTTTGCGAAGATAAGTCCTTTTGCTATAGATAAACCATAGACATACCCCGAACAACCCAAGTTGAAATCTAAAGCACCAGCACTTGTAGGAATACCCAATTTATCTTGTATTATACAAGCAGAGGTAGGAAGGAAGTAATCGGGGCTTTGTGTGCAAAACAAAATAAAATCTATACTGTCTTTGTCAATTCCTTCTTCGGCAAAAAGTCTTTTAGCAGCTTTTACAGCCAAGTCTGCTGATGTTTCATCTTCACCTACTATATGGCGTTTGTCAATTCCTACTTTTGAAGCTATTTTATCAACACTCCATTCTGGAAATTCTTTTACCAACTCTTCGTTAGTAAGAACCTTCTCGGGTAAGTAATAACTTACTGCTTTAATGTATGCTTTCATATTTTTATAAAAGTGTATATCCTCCATCAATCAAAAGATTTGAACCTGTAACCCATTTAGAAGCATCCGACAAAAGATATATCACAGCATGTGCCACCTCTTCAGGTTTTCCATATCTTTTCAAGGGATATCGTTTCGCATCTTCTTCCAATTGTTCTTTTGTTATAACTGCATCTGAGAATATATCGGTATCTATCATGCCAGGATTTACAGAGTTCACTCTAATTCCTCTGGGTGCCAAGTCTATTGCCACTCCTTTTATTAATCCATTTACAGCACCTTTTGATGCAGAGTAAATACTAGCAGCAGGTGCAGAACAAAACACACCAGATACTGATGATATAAAGACAATAGAAGATTCTTTCTTGATTTTCCTTGACTTGACCAAAAGACGAGTTATCTCAGTTGGAGCAAAAAAATTGATTTCAAGTATATCTTTAAAATCATTTTGGGTAGCAAACTGAAAAGGCAAAACACGTGTTAAACCTGCACAATTTACCAAACCATCCAATTTTGGCATCTCTTTTACCATTGCTACTATATCTTCTGCCTGAGACAAATCAGCTATTTTGTAACTGGGATGATTTTCTCCTACTAATAAACTATATGTTTCTTTAAGCCGGCTTTCATTTCGCCCTGTTAAAATAACACTTGCACCCATCTTTGAGCATTCTATAGCAATAGCCTTACCAATACCGGATGATGCTCCTGTTATTAAAATAACTTTATCTTGAAGGGAGAATGGATTATACAG
>CAYTJC010000366.1:0-2287 GCA_964437875.1 uncultured Dysgonomonadaceae bacterium | reverse complement strand
CCATGTCTTGCAATATGCGAATCTGACGACGAATAGCAGCATCGTTTACTGCTCCGCCCAATGGGCCAAGGTCGTGGTGCATACACACACCTTTAAATTTAACCATCCTACCATTCAAGAAAAATCCTTTGTCAGGAATTATCTCAATATTTCTGATACCAAAAGTAGTATTGTAACTGTCAACAGTAGTACCCGATTTTTTAAGAGTTGACTCTACAGAATAAAGATTGGGTTGCTCAATGTCCCATAAAACTGGGTTCATTACAATAAGGGATTGCTCAAACTCATTTTCGCCAAACGCACCTAGCCTGTCCATTTGTTGGGCTATTGGGTTGCCCTCTATATCTTTAATAACTGTTTCCAACTCATAGTCCGAAGGGCTAGATGCACCCTCTGGAAATTCTATCTTTGTTTTCACATTGACTTCTGCAAACTCGTCGTTCACTCTTGGAGTTGTAACATAAGTACCCCATACAGGAATGTGAGACTCATTTGTTACAATCAAATGCACATTGCGATACAAACCTGCACCTGGGTACCAACGCGATTGCTCGGGCAAGTTTTCAAGACGAACTGCCAAGGTGTTATTTTTACCATCGTTGTTCAAAAGATCAGTTATATCAAAATGAAAGGTATTGTACCCATTGCGCCACTCACCTGCATCTTTTCCATTCACAAATACCTGAGCATTGCTCATAGCACCATCAAATTGAATGGTAACTTTTTTGTCTTCTGCAAAGTCTGAAACATCAAAAGAGTTTCTATACCAACCCACACCAACAAAAGGCAAGCCACCTGTACGGCCAGCATGTTCCATAGCTTGTTTTTGGCCGTCTTGTGTGATGGCAACATCTTGACGGTCGTTGGTGGGACTGAAAGGACCATAAATTGCCCAATCGTGAGGAATACGTACCGACTCCCAACTGCGATCATCAAAATCTTTATTACTGGAGGCTACATTATCCTCACGGGTAAACTTCCACCCTTTTTCAAGGGTAATCTGAGTTCGGTCTTGCCCAATGGCTATACCCGTGAAGGCCACAAAACCAACTATCAACAACAAAGCTATTTTCTTCATAACTCTTTTTATTATTTAATTTATATATTGTCTTGTTTACTAACAAAGAAACATCATTTCGCCAATATCTACAAAGGATATAAAGTAGATTCTTAATCTTTAACTAATGCTTATGAACCCAAGCATATAAAAAAGAGCGCAATCCTCAATGGAATACGCTCTTCAAAAGTTGTAAGTTTTACTGAGAAATGAATCTCTTTTTGGTTAATTAATCGAATGCACAATTCGGCTGATTCACTTTTTCATAAAAGTCATTACCCTTGTCATCAACAAGTATAAATGCAGGAAAGTTTTCAACTTCAATCTTCCAAATAGCCTCCATACCCAATTCTGGATATTCTAAACACTCTAGACTTTTGATGCTATTTTGCGCCAAAATAGCTGCTGGTCCGCCAATGCTACCTAGGTAGAAGCCACCATGCTTTTCACAAGCATCAGTAACTTCTTTCCCTCGGTTTCCCTTAGCCAACATAACAAGGCTTCCTCCGTTGGATTGAAACAAATCTACATAAGAGTCCATTCTTCCAGCAGTTGTTGGTCCCATAGATCCAGATGCATATCCTTCTGGAGTTTTAGCAGGGCCAGCATAGTAGATTGGGTGGTCTTTTATATATTGTGGCAAACCTTCACCATTCTCTATACGCTCTTTTAATTTGGCATGAGCCATATCACGACCTACAATTATAGTTCCGTTTAATGACAAACGTGTAGAAACAGGATGCTTGGTCAATTCAGCTAAAATATCAGCCATTGGTTGGTTCAAGTCGATTTTCACACCACCGCCTTCACCAGCTTCGCGATATTCTTCTGGAATTAAACGAGTAGGATTGTCTTCCATTTTCTCAATCCAGATACCATCTTTATTGATCTTTGCTTTTATGTTACGGTCGGCAGAACAAGAAACGCCCATACCTACAGGACATGAAGCCCCGTGACGTGGCAAACGAACCACACGAATGTCGTGTGCAAAATACTTACCTCCAAATTGTGCACCCAAGCCCAACTCTTCTGATGCTTTCTTCAACTTTGCTTCCATCTCTAAATCCCTGAACGCTTGACCACCTTCATTTCCTTCGGTAGGCAAGTTATCGTAATATTTTGTGGAAGCTAGTTTCACTACTTTCAAGTTAGACTCTGCCGATGTGCCACCAATAGCAAATGCAACATGATAGGGAGGACAAGCAGCAGTACCCAATGATTTCATTTTAT
>CAYTJC010000365.1:0-2289 GCA_964437875.1 uncultured Dysgonomonadaceae bacterium | reverse complement strand
AGTTGTCGCTCTGCTTATCGCGCAATATTATTCTATCGGGATAGGCTTCGAAAGGCCTTTTGCGATTGATGGAATATTTGGAAGTGAGTGTGATAGCTCCGTTGAGCAACATGGCTGCTCCCGTAACAACACCTGTTTCCAATATTTGCTTATCTTCTTTCAGCCAACCATACAAACCCAATCCCACAACCGAACCAACTTCTATATAGATGGCCGATGAGGAGGTAAATTTCATGGTGGAGTTGAACCCTTTGCCAGCATCAATGTGGTTGATGCTACTGGTCCAATCTATATCAATATTTTGAGAGTGGGCTGTTGTTGAACAGCTTACAATTATTAGGATTGATATGTAAATCCATCTACAAGAGCCGTTTTTCATATAGAGTCTGTTTGTGGGTGTATTTTGATAGAATACAAAAGTTATTTCAAAGTAAAGAGACGCTGCATGCAACGTCTCTTCAAATATAGTTTGTTATTCAATTTGAGTGAATGCGAAAGCGATAAGCAACTACAAATGAACGTCACCTCCTCACACCTCAAACCTCATACCCCACTTTAATCCGCCAAACCAAAATCCAACTGCTTCCGCTCCAAATTTGTGCGCATAACTGTAATGGGAAGTTCTTGGCCTAAACGATACTCACGTCGGGTTCGACGACCAACAAGGCGATAGTTCTTCTCATCCAATTCATAAAAGTCATCATCCAACTCTCTAATCGGAATCATGCCCTCGCATTTGTTGTCTTTTATCTCCACATAGATACCCCATTCGGTTACACCCGAAATTACACCATCAAATACTTGACCAATCTTGTCAGCCATAAATTCCACTTGTTTGTATTTGATGGAGTCGCGCTCTGCACGAGTAGCCACCAACTCCATATCGGAGCAATGCTTGCACAAAGCCTCTATCTCTTCTTGGTCTGCACTTCTCTTATTGTCTAAATAGTCGCTCAGTAAGCGATGCACCATCATGTCGGGATAGCGACGAATGGGAGATGTAAAGTGTGTGTAATACTCAAACGCCAATCCGTAGTGACCAATGTTTTTGGTGGTGTAAACAGCCTTTGCCATTGTTTTGATGGCTATGGTTTCTACCAGATTCTCTTCGGGACGTTCTTGCACAGAGTCTAACAATGCATTTATACTTTGTGCTACTTGCTTCTTACTTCCCGATGTTTTAATTTTATGACCGAAACGCAAGATAAATGTATTGAGTGTTTCCAACTTTTCGGGATCGGGCAAATCGTGAACCCTGTAAACGAAGGTCTTAGCTTTCTTGAAAGAGCTTACATTGCCTATATCCTCTGCAACTGTACGATTGGCAAGTAGCATAAACTCTTCGATAAGGTGATTGGCTTCTTTCGATTCGGTGAAGTAAACACCAAGCGGCTTTCCTTTGTCATCCAAATTGAAACGCACTTCGTAGCGTTCAAAGTTGATAGCTCCATTGGTGAAACGGCGTTCACGTAATTGAATTGCCAGCTTGTTCATCGTAACCACCTCTTTGCTATAAGTCCCCATTTCGGTTTCAATCATCGATTGAGCTTCCTCATAAGACATGCGAAGGTCTGAGTTGATAACAGTTTTTGCAATGCGGTGTTTCAGAACGTGCCCTTTATCATTTATCTCAAATATGACTGAAAAACAAAGTTTCTCTTCATTAGGGCGAAGAGAGCATAACTCATTACTCAAGCGCTCTGGCAACATGGGGATAGTTCTATCTACTAAGTAAACAGAAGTTGCACGATTTTGTGCCTCCTCGTCTATGATATCGCCAGGTTTCACATAGTGTGTAACATCGGCAATGTGAACACCAATCTCCCACGAGGTATTGGTTAGTTGCTTGATGGACAATGCATCGTCAAAGTCTTTTGCATCGGCAGGGTCAATAGTGAAAGTAAGTGTCTTGCGAAAGTCTTCACGCTTTGCAATTTCTTGCGGTGTGATGTCTGCTGATATTCTTTCGGCAGCTTTCTCCACTTTTTCAGGATAGATATAAGGCAAATTGTATTGTGCCAAAATAGCGTGCATCTCCGTATCGTTGAGTCCTGCTTCTCCCAACACATCCAATACTTTACCAATAGGATTGTTTGCTTTTGCAGGCCACTCTATAATCTCTACAACCACTTTATCTCCAGTCTTTCCACCTTTTAGGTTTTCTTTGGGGATAAATATATCATTGGCAAGTATTCTACTATCGAGCACCAAGAAAGCAAAATCTTTTTTCACCTCAAGCGTTCCAACAAAGCGAGCTTCGGCACGTTCCAATATCTCTATCACTTCGCC
>CAYTJC010000364.1:0-2294 GCA_964437875.1 uncultured Dysgonomonadaceae bacterium | reverse complement strand
TACTTTCTCAGCCAGTAATAGAGAATCAATTGAGAGAGAGAGGATTTACAATATTAAGTTTCAACTTTATAATGAATGTGATGAGTTTGACACTCTTTCCATTTATGTCAAAACCACTGTTTGTAACATCTGGTTTAATAAAGGAAGAAGAATTTGTTAGTTTCATAACAGAACGCAAAAAAGATATCCCAATTTGGGTAATGAATACATTAAAATAGTAGATCTATGAAATTGAGAAAATTGTTTTTTTTAGTAGCACTATTTGTCTTTTCTATTGTGGCTAAAGCACAAGTAGTAACATTGGATGAATGTCACAGTATGGCAAGAGAAAACTACCCTGCGATTGCAAGATTTTCTATTATAGAAGAGAGCAAAAACTACACCTTGGCCAATGCCAATAAAGCTTATCTTCCACAGTTATCCTTGGAGGCAAAAGCAACTTATCAATCTGATGTGATTACAATTCCTTTGGACATGCCAGGATTAGAAATTCCTGTTCCCGACAAAGATCAATATCAAATAGTGGCACAAGCCAATCAGATAATATGGGATGGTGGAAAGATAGCTGCAAAAAAAGAAATGGTTAAAGCGGGAGCTCAAGCAGAGGAGAAACAATTAGAAACAGAATTATATGCTCTACGAGAGAGAGTAATTGGCCTTTACTTTGGCATTTTGCTTATGCAAGAGCAATTAAAACAACAGAGCGTTTTAGAAGAAGAGTTGCAACGCAACCACGATAAAGTAGAGAGTTACGTTGAAAATGGTATTGCTAATCAAGGAGATTTAAGTGCGGTGAAAATTGAAATGCTCAAAGCTGGACAGCAAAGGATTCAAATGGAATCTGCCAAAGAAGCTTATTTGCAGATGTTGTCTATACTGACAGGGAAAGCTTTAAGCAATGAATCTGAGTTTGTAAAACCTCAGATTTCAGACAACAACTCCCTTGTGACTATTAAGAGACCCGAACTTGATCTATTTACAGCGCAACAAGCTACAATAGATGCACAGAACACTGATTTGAAATCAAGCATCATGCCTGTAATTGGTGCATTTGTTCAAGGTGGATACGGCAAACCTGGATTGAATATGTTGCAAAATGAGTTTGATACATTTTTTCTAGGAGGCATCAAGCTTTCTTGGAATATAGGTAACTTATATACGTTAAAGAACAGTGTTAAGACAAATGAATTGAAGAAACTGAGTATAGATACACAGCGTGACACTTTTGTACATAATCTGAATATGCAGATATCTCAACAACAAAACGAAATTGATAAATACCGCAAAACAATGAGAGACGATGAAGAGATAATTCGCCTACAACAACAAATAAAAGATGCTGCCGAAGCAAAAGTTGAAAACGGTGCTATGACTGTATCCGATATGTTGAAAGAATTGACAGCTTTAGACATGGCAAAACAAGCTAAACTGCTACACGAAATACAGCACATAAACTCGATTTACAAACTTAAAAATACAACCAACTAATATAAACAAAAGAAGAATATGAAACCTACATTTTTATTTTATATCGGATTAGGAATAGCCTTACTTTCATCCTGTTCCAACCAAGATGGAGATTATGATGCTTCCGGATCATTTGAAGCTACAGAGATTATTGTCTCATCTGAGGCAAGCGGGAAAATTGAAAAACTATCTGTAATGGAAGGACAACAACTCAATAAAGGTGAGCAAGTTGGGTTAATAGATTCAACTCAACTCTATTTGCAAAAGATGACTTTACTATCCAATGCGAAAGGTGTTCGTGCGCAACAGCCGAACATAGTAGCACAAACTGCATCAATAAAAGAGCAAATAGCTACGTTGGAGAGAGAAAAGCAACGCACCCTAAACTTGATGAAAGCAAATGCTGCAACACAAAAGCAACTGGACGATATAAACGGTCAAATAGAAGTGTTACAAAAACAGCTTTCAGCATCACAATCAACATTGCAAAAAAGTAGCCAAAACATCACAGCACAAAGCTCGGCACTCGATATTCAGATAGAGCAAATAGAAGACAGATTGCAGAAATCTATTATAAAGAGCCCCATAACAGGTATTGTGCTTAACAAATATGCTGAAGAGGGTGAACTGGCAAATATGGGAACACCACTGTTTAAAATTGCCGATATCAATAATATGACGTTACGTGTATATGTTACTAATGACCAACTCTCTACACTCAAATTAAATGATAAAGTACAAGTTTATGTAGATCAAGGAAGAGAGAGTTCCGACAATAAAAAAATGTATGAGGGAATAGTTACTTGGATTTCAGATAAATCAGAGTT
>CAYTJC010000363.1:1035-2329 GCA_964437875.1 uncultured Dysgonomonadaceae bacterium | reverse complement strand
GGCGTTCGCAACAATCCAGGTATTCTTATCAGTGGTCACGACATGAAAGACATGGAGGAGTTGCTGAAGCAAACCGAAGGAACAGGTGTTGATGTTTACACACACAGCGAAATGTTACCAGCTCACTACTATCCAGCATTCAAAAAGTACGAACACTTTGTGGGAAACTACGGTGGATCATGGTGGCAGCAGACTACAGACTTTGAAACTTTCAATGGAGTGGTTCTTTTTACTACAAATTGTATTGTACCACCAAAAAGAAATGCTACATATGGTGACAAAGTTTATACAACAGGTGCATCAGGTTTCGAAGGATTTCCTCATATTGCCGACAGAGAAGATGGTAAAACAAAAGATTTCTCTGCACTGATTGAGCATGCTAAAAAATGCGAAGCTCCTATAGAAATTGAAACTGGTGAAATAGTTGGTGGATTTGCTCACAATCAAGTTGCAGCTTTAGCTGACCAAGTAGTGGATGCAGTGAAAACAGGTGCTATACGCAAGTTTTTTGTGATGGGTGGATGCGACGGTCGCATGAAAGGCAGAAACTATTACACTGAGTTTGCTCAGAAACTACCACAAGACACCGTAATTTTAACCGCAGGTTGTGCAAAATATAGATATAACAAATTACAATTAGGCGATATCAATGGCATACCTCGCGTATTAGACGCAGGACAATGCAACGATAGCTACTCATTGGTGAAAATTGCAATGACATTGCAAGAAGCTTTTGGATTGGACGATTTGAACGACCTGCCCATTGCTTATAACATAGCGTGGTATGAGCAGAAAGCAGTGATTGTATTGCTTGCATTGCTATCATTGGCCAACACTGCCAGCATTCTTATCTCCAAACATTGTAAATGTTTTGGTGAACAATTTTGGCATCTCAGGCATTACATCGGTAGATGAGGATATGAAAGTGCTTCTTGAAGCATAATCCTTATAAGAAAAGATAGAGTAGAGTTAGTTAGCACGAGTTTGTAAGTCGTGTCTATTATATAAGCTCTATAAATATATTTTGAAGCGTGTGACGAGACGATAAAATTCGTTTTACTTCACGCGCTTCTTTATTACAAATAATTAAACAATTATAATTATGGCAACATTTGATACATCAAAAACATTCTCAATGGATGGATCCATCGAGTACACTTCGGGTGGAGTTATCAGCAAGCAGATCATTAAAAGCAAAGAGGGAAATGTAACTCTTTTCTCTTTTGATAAAGATCAAGGCCTAACAGAACACAGTGCATCATTCGATGCATTGGTGCAGGTGATTGATGGTAAA
>CAYTJC010000363.1:0-1025 GCA_964437875.1 uncultured Dysgonomonadaceae bacterium | reverse complement strand
GTTCATGTGTTGGAAAAAAGCGATTGTATCATTATGCCAGCCAATGTTCCACATGCATTGCATGCAGTGGAATCTTTCAAAATGGTACTAACAATGATAAAAGAATAAATAGAAGATATGAGTGAATTAAAAAATAACTCGCTTGAACGCAAAAACAGACTTCGCAGTGCCTTATTGAAGGTGCATGCAGGTAAGACTGTTGAAGCAATTCGTGAAGAGCTAATTTTAGCGCTCACCGATATTCCCTACAACGAAGTAGTGGAGGTGGAGCAGGAGATGATAAATAGCAATTTGCTAACAGAAGAAGAGATTCTAAAGTTCTGCGATTTGCATACTGATATTTTAGATGGGAAAATTGACCTGAGCGGAGCTAAAGCTATTCCAGCAGGTCATCCAGTAGATACTTTTCAGAAAGAGAATGTGGCGCTTAAAGAAGAGACTGACAAAGCACGCAAGCTGATAGCTACTGTGGATGCACTCACTGCCGGCAAACTCCCTGGATATATTATGCAAATGCGTACTATCTTCAATGCGCTTTCTGATATAGACAAACATTATAAAAGAAAAGAGTTTCTGTTATTTCCATACATGGAAAAACATCTGATCACTGGTCCTCCTACAGTAATGTGGGGCAAACACGATGAGTTGCGAGGATTTCTTAATGAAGCTATTAAAGAACTCGAAAGTTCTATCACATCTGTAGAGCAGATGCAAGCAATAATAGAGAATCACCTCAATAGAGTACTCGAATTGGTTGATGGTATGATCATGAAAGAAGAAGAGATTCTTTTTCCAATGGCTATGGATACTTTAACTGAAGAAGAGTGGTACAAGATATACACAGAAACCTTGGAGTTTGGCTTTTGCTTAATTGACCCAGAGGACGAATGGAAACCAACTGGTGTGAAAGTAGAAAAGCACGAATATGTGGATGCAGGTGCTATTCAACTCTCTTCAGGTTCGTTTGATATCAAACAGCTTGAAGCACTGTTTTTGCATCTCCCCATCGACATTACCTTTGTGGA
>CAYTJC010000362.1:0-2330 GCA_964437875.1 uncultured Dysgonomonadaceae bacterium | reverse complement strand
GAACATTTTTGTTGCAGGCTTAAGTTACCAAATTAACGACGCCGATTTAAAAGAATTATTTGAAGAGTACGGATCAGTATCTTCAGCGAAAGTTATTACAGACAGAGACTCAGGCCGTTCTAAAGGATTCGGTTTTGTAGAGATGGAAGACGCAGATGGCGAACGCGCTATTGAAGAATTAAACGGAGCAGAATATGACGGACGCACTCTTGCAGTATCCGTAGCTCGTCCACGCACAGAGCGTCCACGTGGTGGTGGCGGTGGTTATAACAGAGACAGATACTAAGATATCAGTCTTACCAAAAAATAGGGGGAGTTGCATCTGTATGATGTAACTCTTTTTTTTGGAATAAACTTAAATAAACCTTCTGCTTAATTGAGAAATAATTGCTACATTTATTTCTTAAATCAAATTGAAACAATGAATTCGAAGATAAATATTCTACACATAGAGACAGCCACCAAGGTTTGCTCTTGTGCACTCTCTTGCAATGGCAAAGTTATATTCAACAGAGAGACCCATACAGAACAATCACACGCTACACAATTGGGGGTCTTCACAGAAGAGGCTGTGCGTTTTGCACGCAAAAACAACCTCACAATTCATGCCATCTCTGTGAGTAGTGGCCCAGGATCGTACACAGGTTTACGCATAGGAGTGTCTGAAGCAAAAGGACTAGCTTATGGGTTAGATGCCCAATTGATAGCCATACCCACTCTTCATCTATTAGCCTCTATGGTGAGCCCTACAATAGACACCCCCACCCTGCTTTGCCCCATGATAGATGCCAGACGAATGGAAGTTTACACCTCTGTTTTTGATACATCACTCAATACCCTTCAACCCACTTCTGCCAAAATTATTGACTCCGATAGCTTCCTAGATCTACTAGAAAAGCACCCCATCGCCTTTTTTGGTGATGGAGCACTCAAATGTCAGGAGACCATTACTCACCCCAATGCTACGTTTATCCCCAACATTCACCCATTGGCATCGGGCATGGCCCAGCTGAGTCTGGATGCTTACCAAGCTGGCATTTTTGAGGATGTGGCTTATTTCGAGCCTTTCTATTTGAAGGATTTTGTGGCTACTGTACCTAAGAATAAGTTGTTTTAGAGAAGAGGGTAATTTATTAATGGATAATGGGAGGAGCTCCACTCAGACGCTCTCAGAGCTAGTGATTATTTACCAGTGAAATTTGGTTGAGAGTGACCTCGTTAAACCCACCCTCTACCGTTGGGAACAATCCACATTGCCCGTTTTGTTTATTTTACTAAAGCCTTTAAATCACCCTGTAGCTATTTGGGAAATCCGCTACCGAAATAAATAATGTTAAACCAGGAGGCTTTGAATAAACTCCAACCAGCATCTATTCTTACATACTCAACTTCAACAAGCTATAGGCACAGAATATAAGCAACACTACACACAGCTCAGACCACACCTTCGCATTTATCAACGTTCATATGCTTAACAAAGCTCACCCCTACACTAACAACTGACGTGCTAACAATAAGCAAATAACAACATCAAGCAAAATATTGTGATATAGCCCCTTTATATTACAAATTAAGTGCTATATTTGTAGGTAGTATTAGCAATGGTGTAATATATTTCAGTGCAAAAACGCTGTCAATTTTGTGTCACACACAAAACACCCAATAATTGCATTTTACAGATTGCTATCCTAACAATTAATCGTGCATAAGCACATAGATATTTCGACCTTCAAGTCTTAACAAACAGCAACATATTGCATTAATGCACCCTCTTTTAGGGTTTTTCGAGTGCAAAAGTTGTTGTTTTACTCCAAATAAGAAAAGGCATAGTATCTAGAAGATGAATTTAGTACCACTCCATTGAGGGAGTCTTTTAAAATACCCCTCATCTCAACGATCCCACCACGGGAATCATTCTCCGCAATGCAATTCTTAACAATTCCCGAGCGGGTTTCATATTAATCAGAACAATTCTTAACAATTCCCATGCAGGAAAGCTTCTGCAGTGCGCTCCGTTGTACGATGCCCGCCACTCAAAGAGAGCAACGCAAATGAGGAATACCTACTTTCAAAATAAAATAGAGCTACGAGAATGAGAAACACCTACTTTAAAAATAAAAGAGAGCAACGAGAATGCTGTAAAACTAAAATAATATAGGTTAATTGCGCAGCATTTGCTTATAAGCTAACCGACAGAAAGGTAAGTGCTCCTATTCGGATGAAAAGCAAAATAAGTTTTGGGAAAGAGAAAATCACATGCTTCAAAAGGTTTTTTTAGATGGGATGTTTTCAACTGCTTGAATTATTTGGATGAGCGAAGTGCAGCAAAA
>CAYTJC010000361.1:0-2331 GCA_964437875.1 uncultured Dysgonomonadaceae bacterium | reverse complement strand
CTATGGTATATTGGAAAAGGCAGACAATGTTTTTGTTATTATCTCTTCATTTGGTTGGTCCGACTTAGATTCATGGACATCGCTTCACGATGCATCGGAAAGAGACGCAAACAACAATGCAAATTTGAACAGCGAAGCAATATATATCGAGAGTTCTAACAATGTTGTAGCAACTACCACAAAAAAGCTGGTTGTGATACAGGGCTTAGAAGATTATATTGTTGCAGAATCTGACAAAACATTGCTCATCTGCAAAAAGAAAGAAGAACATAGAATAAAGCATTTCATGACTGATGCAAAATTCAAATTTGGAGACGAATTTTAATATGTAGTATCCATGTATAATTATATCTAAAAAGAAACCTGCACATCTTTTGTAATGTGCAGGTTTCTTTTTAGATAAGTGTTATAGCGTAAGCAGAATACTCATAACCTTAGTTGATAAACAATAACTCTCTATATTTTGGCAATGGCCACATCTCATTGTCCACTACAAGCTCCAATTTATCTACATGATAGCGGATAATATTGAAATAAGGTGCCACCGTGTCATGATAAGCAATTGCTTTTTCGCGTGCATCCTCTATTTTATTAGCAACCTTGCGTGCCTCAACCATAGCATCTACCTCTCTTTTGATAACAGAAATATGTGAGGCAATCTCCTCTATAAGCGATGCATCTTCTTTGGATAGATCAGTAGCCAAAGGCTTATCGAAAACCATTTTCATTTTATACAAATTGTCCAACAATGCCGACTGATACTTTGTTGCAACAGGTATAATATGATTGATGGATAAATCTCCCAACACACGCGACTCAATTTGCAGCTTTTTGGTATATACCTCCCACTTCACCTCGTTTCGTGCATACAACTCAGTACTATTGAGCACACCTACATTCCGAAACATTTCAACAGACTCATTAGTAGTATATGCATCATATATTAACGGCACACTAGTTTCGCAGTCCAACCCCCTCTCTTTAGCCTCCTCTTTCCACTCTTCGCTATAGCCATTTCCATCGAAACGAATAGATTTAGATTCTGCAATATAACTTCGCAAAGTGTCGAAGATGGCTTGTTCTTGGTTCATCCCACTTGAGGTTTTATCGGCAATTTCTCTTGTAAAAGAGGTGAGCTGTGCAGCTAATATTGAATTTAATACCAACATGGCAGCCGAACAGTTGGCAGATGAACCAACAGCACGAAATTCAAATCGATTGCCTGTGAAAGCAAAGGGCGAAGTGCGGTTTCTATCTGTATTGTCAACAAGCACTTCGGGCACATGGGCAACACCCAACTTCATGCGTTTAAGAGCATCCATAGTGATAGTATCGTTTTGAGAGGTATCTTCAATTTTATCTAAAACAGCAGAAATCTGTGAACCAAGAAAAACAGAGATTATAGCAGGTGGTGCCTCGTTGGCTCCAAGACGGTGCGAGTTTGTAGCAGATGCAATGGAAGCTTTGAGCAAACCATTGTGCTTGTATACAGCCAAAACGGTATTCACCAAAAAGGTGATAAACTGCAAATTCTCATCGGCAGTTTTACCAGGTGTAAATAATCCTACTCCTGTATTGGTTCCCAACGACCAATTGCAATGTTTTCCAGAGCCATTAATTCCCTCAAATGGCTTTTCGTGCAATAACAGTCGGAAATTATGTTTATTGGCAATTTTCTTCATCAACGACATCACAAGTAGGTTTTGATCGACAGCCAAATTGGTTTCTCCATATATAGGCGCAAACTCAAACTGATTGGGTGCTACTTCATTGTGACGTGTTTTTATGGGTATTCCGTATCTGTAAGCTTCAAATTCGAATTCTCGCATAAATGATGCCACCCTCGGAGGAATAGCTCCAAAGTAATGATCTTCTAACTGTTGGTTTTTTGCACTCTCGTGCCCCATCAAAGTTCTGTCTGTTAGCATTAAATCTGGACGTGCAGAAAAGAGTGCCTGATCAACCAAAAAAAACTCTTGTTCCCATCCTAAAAATGAATATACCTTTTTCACATTCGGATCAAATAGTTTACACACTTCTACGGCTGCTTTGTCTATTGCCGAAATTGATTTAAGCAGAGGGGTTTTGTAGTCAAGTGCCTCTCCCGTATAAGAGATAAAAACTGTAGGAATACACAGAGTATCTTCAACAATAAATGCGGGTGATGATGGGTCCCAAGCAGTGTAACCGCGTGCTTCGAAAGTATTACGAATACCTCCACTAGGAAAGCTAGATGCATCGGGTTCTTGTTGTGCTAATAGTTTACCAGAAAATCGTTCTACTATATCACTGTCTAATGGGCTGCCATTAATATACTCTATAAAAGAATCG
>CAYTJC010000360.1:0-2343 GCA_964437875.1 uncultured Dysgonomonadaceae bacterium | reverse complement strand
AATAAGGGATAAGAATTTACAGCTTGAAGATTTAACCGCAAAGAGCGCAGAGAAGACGCAAAGGACGCAAGAGGTTGAAAGCTCATTTGAATAGCACATTGCGGCTATAATCGGCATTGTGCATAGATTAAACAGCCCTAATTGACAATCTCAATACATCCTAATTATTCGTTAAGGTATATCTAACCAATCTCATTTAACCGCAAAGAGCGCAGAGAAGGCGCGAAGGGCGCAAGAGGTTGAATGCTTATTTGAGTAGTACATTGCGGCTACAATTGGCATTGTGAATAGATTGAATAGCCCTAATTGACAATTTCACTACATCCTAATTATTCGTTAAGGTATATCTAACCAACCTCAATTAACCGCAAAGAGCGCAGAGAAGGCGCGAAGGGCGCAAGAGGTTGAATGCTTATTTGAATAACACATTGTTAATGTATATCACTAGTGTCCCATTAAAATTTGGGGCGAATTAATAATTAAATAAATTTGGCTCATTAAGCCTAAAACGCTCTTTGTCATTTTGAAATTTAGTTTTAGCAAACAGGTCTCGAAGATGAGTTTTGTCTGTCAAAGAAATACTCAATATCTGTAAAATTTCATATGTGCTTCTCTCTACTTGCATATCCTTTTGAACAATTGCAACCAAACAATAAGTAGATATAGCAGCATATATTTGTATTCGTACAGCATTTTCAGAAGTTCCCCAAAACCTTTTGATTCTTAAATGTTGTTTTATCCATTTGAAGAAAAGCTCAATTTGCCAACGGTTTTTGTAGAGTTCTGCTACTTGCAGGGCCGATATATGCATTGCATTCGTCAAGAATACAAACTCTCGGTTTTGTTCCTGGTCCCAGTATTTTACTAATCGAAGACGCTCTGGGTAATACTGCCGAGGATAAAAACCAGTCAGTTCTATAATTTGATCTGATAATACTCCTTTAGGCAAGCGTCGCTTCCATTTAATCGTATTGCATTGCAAGTTCTTTTTAGCCCTTATGATAAAGAAAGAACCTATTTGATGCATTTTGTACAGCATCTTAAAGTGATTGTAAGCCCGATCAAAGACGTAGTATGAGTTAGGTTCAAAAGGAATTTCTTTCATTGCGGTTGAATCATGTGCTGACGCTTCAGAAAGATGAATAAATGCAGGTATCTGAGTTTCAATATCGAAAAGCGTATGCATTTTAATACCTCCTTTATTTTTACGAAACTTTGCCCACCAGAAAACGGAAAGGCATAAATCAATCGTAGTTGAATCAAATGCGTAAATGTTTCCTTCAAGCTTGAAGATATCTACAACTCGTTTTTTACGGGCTTCACTTATTAAGAAATAGGCAAACTCTTCAAAAATATGGTAGTCTCTATCCTGATTAGCTCTTGCCAAGGATGATTTTGAAACATTTTTGCCCATACCTAAATGATAGCATTTGGAGCGATGAGCATCAAGAGCAACAATCAAATCTCTGAGACTTTCACGATTGGACAACTGACCAAACATTAAAGCTAGAAATTGATTCCAGCATGTAAAATGTTTGACATATTTATCACCGTTAAACTTACGCACAATGTGATTAAATTTATTTCTATCTAAAAAGGCTGAAAGTTGAGCGAAAACGTATTTATCTTTATTCATTTGCATTTCATATTAAATGCAAAGTTGCAAATTCAAATCCGTTTAAATGAAAAACACTTGTAACTAACTAAATTTCAACAATTTCAAAGGACATTATTAGTTTTTAATGGGACAGCAATGAATGTATATCTAACCAAAAGATAATTTTTATCTAATCAATAATAGTACCGCAATCTAATCATTTGCTAAGGCTTATCTAACTAATCTAATTAAATATTCTGCAAACTTTAAGGGGATGCTTCATTACATTCAGTATGACAATAGATATTGAACTGTTATATAATCCTCTAATTGAAGATTTAACCGCAAAGAGCGCAGAGAAGACGCGAAGGACGCAAGAGGTTGCTGTCTGCTGAACGCTGATAGCTGATAGCTGATCGCTAACCAAAAAAAAGAGGTATCACTTTCGCAACACCTCTCTCCAATTTTAGGACAAAACCTGACTCCTGGTTTTGATCACTGATTACTGTTCACTGATTACTGTTCACTGCCTACCATTCACTATTAACATCTTTCTAAAAAATTACTTTGCATGCCTTAAAAGTTTACTCTATTTTTGTATAGTAAGATTAAGCACTTTAAATTGTAAGAAACTATGCAAAGCAGAGAAATTGTAGCAACGCACCAAAGAATAAAAACATACATTCACAATACTCCTATTTTAACTTCTAGTGCAATTGATGAAATAGCTGGAACTAATCTGTTTT
>CAYTJC010000359.1:0-2348 GCA_964437875.1 uncultured Dysgonomonadaceae bacterium | reverse complement strand
AGCAACTATAATAATTCCAATGTATTCCATAAATATCTTTATCTAATGCGTTATAATTCTTTATTCAAATAATTCGGCCCAACCAGACAGAATAGATGTTTTATATACTATTTGCGTTGCAACTTGTTGAAAACAGCAACAAGGTATCCTAGCGCAATAAATGCCCCTGGAGCAAGTACAAAAAGTGTTATCCCATATTCTTCGGGGAAGAAAGAAACAGAAAATATTTTGCCCGATCCAAAGAACTCACGTGTTATACCCAATGCCGTAAGAGCGAAGGTAAAACCTAAGCCTATACCAATGCCATCAAAAAGCGAAGAGATGACATTGTTTTTTGCAGCAAAAGCCTCTGCCCTGCCAAGTACAATACAGTTTACTACAATAAGAGGAATAAAAATACCTAAGCTGTCGGCTAGTGCAGGCAAGTAAGCATTCATCACCATCTCTACAATAGTTACAAAAGTGGCTATCACTACAATAAACGCCGGAATACGAACAAGATCAGGAATCATGTTTTTCAACAATGATATTACAACATTTGAGCATACAAGAACAAACATTGTAGCCAAGCCCATACTCATACCGTTAATACCCGAGCTTGTAGTTGCAAGCGCAGGACACATACCCAGTAGTAACACAAAGACTGGGTTATCTTTAATAATTCCGTTAACTAATACTTTTATATTTTTAGCCATAGCCTAATATTCTTTTATTTCAGTTGTATCATTCTCTACTGCTTTAGTTGCACCCGTACTTGTGTAATTCTCGCTTTGAGTGTATGCAGCATAAGCTTTGTTTACAGCTTCAAGGAAAGCACGCGAGGTAATTGTTGAAGCACTTATAGCATCAATATCGCCTCCATCTTTTGCAACTTTAAATTGTGTAGTCTCTGGGTTCTTGCCAATAATAGAACTTTTGGCCTCCACCTTTTCCACTTGAAAACCAAATAGCTTTTCAATCAAACTAAACTCTTGCACTTGAGGTTTAAACCAATCAACCATTTGAGAACCTAGCCCTGGAGTTTCGGCATGCGACAAGACTGCATAGTTTACAACAGAGTTATCGGTATCAAATCCTACCATTACTTGAATATTGCCCGAGAAGCCATTGTCAGAATAACTGTTTACAGCAAACCCAACAATTTCGTCTCCTCGTTTTGCAGGATATACAAGCAATGAGTCTCCAGCATCTGTTGCCACTTTGTATGACTCAGCCACAGGGTTGTTGTCAAATTCTGGAACTACATCCTTAATAGCCTCTTCCAACTTCAACGCTTTTGCGTCGGCAATGGGCTCCTTTGTCATATCATTCATCTGCGCCAGCAAACCAGCTGCAAGCAAACAGATAAACAGAAGTGACAAAAGCATGTTTTTATACGATGATGATAATTTAGCCATTTTTTACTACCTCCCCAAATCTTTTAGGTTTCACATAATTATTTATTAGAGGAGTAAATCCGTTCATAAGCAAGATAGCAAATGAAACTCCCTCTGGATACGATCCCCATAGACGAATACACATTGTGACAACACCAATACCCACACCATAAATAATCATTCCTTTATGTGACAGGGGCGAAGTTGCATAGTCTGTTGCCATAAATATGGCTCCCAACATAAGTCCTCCTGATAGTAAGTGTATCAGTGGATTGTTGGCAGGCGATGGGTCAATTAAATAGATAGCTCCAGCAAAAATAGCTGCTGACAAAAGAACTGAAACGGGAATATGCCATGTAATAATTTTCTTCCACAACATATATACCAATCCTAACAATAGGGCCATCACACTAATTTCTCCAATTGAACCTCCCTCCAGTCCAAAGAACATATTTGAAACAGACGGAAGAGCCTCTGGATTATATTTAATATTTTCGAGTACCGTTGCAGCTGTCACTCCATCTATAGCCTCAACAGTGCTTGGCAAGGGCCACGATGTCATTTGTGCTGGGAACGATATTAAAAGAAACACACGACCCAATAAAGCTGGATTGAAAATATTATTACCCAATCCGCCAAACGACATTTTACCAATACCGATAGCAGCAATAGCTCCAATAGCCAATATCCACAGCGGCAGGCTTGAGGGAACATTAAAAGCGAGCAACACGCCCGTTATCACTGCTGACCCATCTAATATAGTAGGTTCTTTTTTAAACATGAAACGCTGCACTACATACTCTGTAATAACACAGAACAGCACTGAGAATGCAGTTATTAGTAAAGCGTCGAGACCAAACACATACAGCGACACAATAAAAGCAGGCACAAGTGCTATAAGCACTCCGTACATGTTTTTCGCAATGGTGTCTCCACTGTGAACGTGTGGTGAAGGTGATACTATAAGTTTAT
>CAYTJC010000358.1:0-2349 GCA_964437875.1 uncultured Dysgonomonadaceae bacterium | reverse complement strand
CAAATTGTAATACTCCTCTCTGTTTTTGCAATTTCCTGTAGCTCTTTCATCCTAAAAGAAGAGAATGCTTCTATCATCAAAATGTAGAATCAACCAATATTCGAAAGCTTGATTAGAATAAGCAACACCATAGTTATTGGCTTTGGCTATGTCGATGGCATTGTTAAAGTCTGTATCGCTAAAATCATCTTTGTAAAAAACACACCAAACCTGATCGTAGGAGTCTTTATTTGCAATCTGAATTGTTCTATTTATTAAAGAGGTTGTGTTGTATCCCTCGTCAATTGCTTTTATTGTAGCCGATGATAATCTAAACTGTCTGAAGTAGGAGGGCTCAGTGTTTTTTCCTTCGCAGACAATTAAGATTGTTGGCTTTATCGCTAAGCTAGGTCTGGGTCTTTCCAAGATTGACTTCTGTTTTCTCTTTGCCCTGAGTTGACTCTTATGCTTTTCTCTATCCGTAGCTTCCTTAGCTTTCTTGTTACTCATTTTCATACTTAGGTAACATTTCGTTTAGATAGTCAAAAGAATTGAGAAAAGGAACAGCTCCATATTTCCCTCTGATGTAGTTTTCTTCAAAAGGTTCCATCTTTCGTACTGTGTCAGACTTAAAGTCTGCCAGTGAATAGAGCTTTGCTGCTCCATATTTATTCTTTTCGGTAAACCATATTTGGTCGCGCCTGAATAAATCCTCTTTGAGAAGATTGGTGTTGTGTGTATTAAAGATTAGCTGAGCAATGCATAACGAAGTTTGTTATCCTCGTTATTTTTGTAAATGTCTATTATGTAGCTCATAATCTAAAGATAATTATTTATTTGAATGTTTTAGAGAAAACAATCTATTTGTGATAGCTCATTAGCCTCTTCTCACAAAAAAACCACACCCAAGTTTTCAAACTCGAGAGTGGTTTTTTATTATTTCAGACAAAGCAAAGTCTTGCTTAGTTATATCTTATTCTTAAAAAGAGAAATCTATACCTGCTGTGAATACTTTGTTGGTACGGGTAAATACATCAGTACCTGCAATGCCTGTACCATTGTAGTTGGCCGATTCTTTGGTGTAGTCAGAATAGTTTGTGAAGAAGTAGCCAATGTTCAGTTGCACATTCTTTGACAAGTTTACTGCACCACCAAATCCAAGTGAGTAGGAGTTGACAGAGAAGCTAAGGTCGGATTGAAAATCATCACCAATTCCATAGCGTGTAACTTGACCACCTGCACTTACTAGAAACATATCGTCGATGCGATATTCAATACCAGCGAGGTATTCATTGGTGTTTCCTGTCAAATGTTTTTGCTTTTCAATACCATTTGCATCTTTTGCCATCGAAGCATCTTTATCAAAGAAGTGATGATAACCAACACTAGCAGTTAGGCTTGATAATATATCGTATGATGCACCAATTGTGAATAATGCGGGTGTATCATAGGCTGTATTCACACCATCGGCAAATAGGCCAGTATCATCTCTAGTTGTTTTATTTTCGACATCCAATCCATTTTTAAATTCGTATTTAGCACCAATGTTAAGTCCTTGGTGCGAAAAGTGAACACCAATGATTGGAGCAACACCCCAACCAGATTGTTTGCTTTCTAAGTGTGCGCCTTCGCCAGCCATTTTTCCTGGTAGTAACAACTTGTTTTTCATTTCTTGTGGAATATCAGGATTGCTGTTTATCAAGTCGAAAATTGGGGTTGGATTCATAAACCCACTGTGATCGGGAAATCCAACTGCACTTAATCCTTTTGCGTCTATGTCCATCTTTAAGTCCGTAAGATGTCCTTCATATTCATTACTTACAACATTCAAGCGGAAACCACCATATATAGAAAACATATCGTTGATTTCATATGCTGCTCCCAATTGAGCACCAAAAATATAGTTAACCCCATGCATATACTGGTTCACAGAATATCCTTTTGAAGTGAGCGACGCTCCAGGGATTACATTTGCTAATCCTAATCCAAATTGATTGATTGTGGGAGGAAGCATTGATATTTGTGATTCGAACGAAGGTAAGCCATTATTGAAAGTGGCTTTTCCGCCACCACCAGTTACGGCAAGATTACCAGAAAGTGCCCATTTGCCTTTTCGATACACACCTTGAAGGCTAGGTACTACTGGGGCAGATGCTTTACCCACAAATTCTTTAGAGCCTGCTCCTGTCATTGGAGCAAAAGAAGAGTTAATGATTCGTTCTTGAAATACACTTTGGTTGCTAAATGAGAAGTGAAACCCTTCGGACAATTTGATCGTTCCTGCTGGATTGTAATAGGCAGCATCAGCATTGGTTGATGCCTCTAATGCCATTAGGCGGGCAAATCGTGCACTTAGGTTGGTGTTGGTTA
>CAYTJC010000357.1:0-2356 GCA_964437875.1 uncultured Dysgonomonadaceae bacterium | reverse complement strand
TGCGATGCGGAGAAAAACAACCTTGTGGTGGGCACACAAGCCCGCATACTGTATCAAGATGCCGAGGGCAGACTCAAAATAGCATTGAAATTGAACGAGATGGTGCGCAACAAAGAGGTGGGGCCCATTATGTTGGGGCGCGATCATCACGATGTGAGTGGTACGGACTCTCCGTTTCGCGAAACTGCGAACATCAAAGATGGGAGCAATGTTACGGCCGATATGGCTACACAATGCTTTGCCGGAAACTGTGCACGGGGCATGAGCCTGGTTGCATTGCATAATGGGGGTGGTGTGGGCATTGGAAAATCCATTAATGGTGGTTTTGGAATGGTGTGCGATGGCAGCGAAAGAGTAGATAATATATTGCGTTCTGCTATGTTGTGGGATGTGATGGGCGGAGTGGCCCGACGTGCTTGGGCGCGCAATCCAAATGCTATTACAACTGCCGAGAAATTCAACAAAAGTCGTTCAGAAGATTATTGCATAACGATGCCTTATTTGGTGGACGATGAGGTGATGAAAGAGTTAGGTCTTTAGTATTGATCTTTAGTATTCATTAGCGGGTCTTTTGCAAGAAAAACAGAGGTGCGGTCACTGAGCTTGTGGAAGTGGTGCCTTTTTCTTATCAAAGACTCAAAATAAATTATAGAGTATTCATGTATAAAACAATTAAAAATATGAGTTTATTTGGAAAGTCAGATGCTGATTTAATCAGTGAAGCAAGAGTAATGATAGATGCATTAAATAGAGTTGGAAGAACTTCAGAAGATTATCCTATGGGATTGGGGCAAACTTTTATGGATGAGTTTACAGCATCGCGAGAAAAAGCAGTTACTTATACTTCGGAAAAAGAGAAGCTTAATGCCGAGTTAACCGCTAAAACTATGCAACTGGACGATGAGATAAAGAAAATGAAAAAGCTTTATTCGGAAGCCAAGGACAGAGTGAAACAAGATGTTCCTCAAGAGCAGTGGGAGCAATTTGGTATTGATGACAAAAAATAAGCTTCATGGTAAGAGGCTTTTATGTAAAAAACAAAATTAAAATCCACTCTGAGAACAGGAACCTTAAAATTTATATGAGCGATTTGGGAGTAGAAAGTAGTTGAATTAACTATTGAGAGTGGAGAGAATTTAAAATAATATATTATGAACAAACTTATATCATGTGTCCCCAACTTTAGTGAAGGACGTGACAAAAATAAAATTGATAAAATTGTAGAATCGTTTAGAAACAAAGATAAGGTAAAGTTGTTGGATTATGGTTTCGACTATGATCACAATCGGCTGGTTGTAACAGCGATAGGCGCACCTGCTGAGTTGAAAGCTGCAGTAGTAGAGGCGATTGGTAAAGCGGTAGAGTTAATAGACATGACCAAGCATGAGGGGCAACACCCTCGTATGGGAGCTATAGACGTTGTACCTTTTATTCCTATCAAGAATATGACCATGGAAGAGACGATTGCTCTTTCAAAAGAAGTGGCACAAGAAGTGTCAGAAAAACATGGACTGCCTGTGTTTCTCTATGAGAAGTCGGCATCGGCAAGTCATCGGGAGAACTTAGCGGCAGTGCGCAAAGGTGAATTTGAAGGAATGGCTGAAAAGATGAAACAAGCTGATTGGCAGCCCGATTTTGGACCTGCACAACCTCACCCAACAGCTGGATGTGTTGCCATTGGAGCACGCATGCCATTGGTGGCCTACAACGTGAACCTAAACACACGCAATTTGGAAATAGCCAAAGATGTTGCAAAGAAAGTTCGACATAGTGGAGGTGGTCTTAGATTTTGCAAAGCAATGGGGGTAGAGTTAAAAGATAGACGCGCAACGCAAGTGTCTATGAATTTGACAGACTTTACAAGAACTGCAATATATAGAGCACGCGAAATGGTGCGGGTTGAGGCCGCTCGTCATGGTGCATATATTATCGGTTCAGAGATTGTGGGGTTAGTACCCATGCAAGCATTGACAGATACGGTGGAATATTACTTGGGACTTGAAAACTTTTCAATCAATCAGGTATTGGAAACGAATTTAATGGAATAAATTTATTTTAAAACGAATTGAATGGAGAGTTTTAAGATAATTGAAATAGTTGCGGTAGTATTTGGCGTGCTAAGTGTGTGGTATGCCCGCAAAGAGAACATTTTGGTGTTCCCTTTTGGTATAGTAAATGTGTTGATTTATATTTATATATGCATATCGACACAGCTCTATGCTAATGCAGGAATCAATGTAGTTTATTTCTTGACCAATGTGTATGGATGGTACAACTGGTCGCGCACAAACGATGAAGAAGGTACATTGCAAATATCTCGCAACTCCAATTTGCAAAATATTCTCTGGTTTTCAGC
>CAYTJC010000356.1:0-2366 GCA_964437875.1 uncultured Dysgonomonadaceae bacterium | reverse complement strand
ACTTAGTGACTATTGCACTACAGAATATAGCTACAAACCCATCATGGATATCAGCCATAGAGTCTATGAGTACTACAATGAAACAACTTGAATCATCAAGTGTTAGTTTGAAAAAAGTAATGGCTGACCTTGAAACCGACATGCCAACTATAGGTAATAATTTTGCCGACATCTCCACTAACTTCAACAAGGTAAGCAAAGAGTTGGCTGAAATAGATATCCAAAACACTTTTCAATCTTTAGATTCAACATTAACCAATCTCAAACTCCTATCTGAAAGCTTGACAAGCCCAAACAATTCGCTAGGAAAACTTACCAACGACTCACAGCTTCACGATAGTTTAACAAGCACTATAAATAGTGCCACCCAACTGCTTGAAGACATCAGGAAAGATCCAGAAAAATACCTAAGTATTAGATTGCGATTATTTTAAGCGCAAAGACAATCCTCGATAAATAAATTATTTCAATTGTTTTTTACACCTTATATATATAAGGTGTAAAAAAACGTATATATACGCCATCCAAGTGAAATAATTGCAGATAAGAAAACAACTTTAACGGGAACAATAAAAAAGAAGAGTGTAATAGGTCTACTTACGAATATATGCAAAAGCCTATTTTTATATTACAAAATAAAGCATGGAAAAGGCTTATTTAGAATTCATACAAATAAGGATTTATAGTTATCAACAAATTAAGTGCTGATTATAAACATGTTTGCTTAATATTGGACACACTTTGAAAAGTTATGTAACTATTGTTGATAACGTTTGCAACTAGCTGATATTCAATAGACATCCTGTTGATAAAGATCGCAATAGACTGTCTACTAATCTAATATAATTAGCATATTGATTACTAAAGAACTGTTCTGCTTACAAGTTTGAGCTAGAATAATAGATTTTGAATTGTCATTTTTTTTCGCAAAATTTGCATAGGAATTAGGAAATCACACACTCAACAAAGTCATATCAACACTACAAATGAAAACTGATTATAAAAGTTTATGGAATCACTGTCTCCAAATTATTAGGGATAATATCTCTGAAGCAGTATATAATACATGGTTCGCTCCTATTATACCCATTAGTTATAGAGACAAAATATTCACAGTTCAAGTTCCAAGTCAGTTCTTTTATGAATACCTAGAAGAGAAGTTTATAGACCTTATACAACAAACTCTACATCGTGTGATGGGAGAAGAGACAATACTGAACTATCGCGTTGTAGTGGCCTCAGCTAGTGATACCGCAGTTGAGATAAGAGGAGAATCCAAAAAGCAATCATTTCCAAAAACTACAGTTGCTCAAGACAACAAGGTTCCTAGCCCTTTCAATAGAGTTGAGCCACAGGAGTTCAACTCACAAATAAATACTAAATATGCCTTTGATAATTTCTTTGAAGGCAACAGCAACAAATTAGCCCGCACAGCAGCCGAAGCAGTTGCTGACAATCCAGCTAAAACTGCTTTCAACCCCCTCTTCCTTCATGGTTGCTCAGGTGTAGGTAAAACACATCTGTGTCATGCCATAGGCTCGAAAATAATGGAGAAATTCCCTAATAAGAAAGTTCTTTATCTATCAGCGCATCTTTTCAAAGTTCAATACACTGATGCTACACGTTTTAATACGGTAAACGATTTCATCAACTTTTATCAGGGAATTGACATTTTAATTATTGATGATATACAAGAGCTCTCTGGACTAACAAAGACGCAAAATACATTTTTCCACATATTCAATCATCTACATCAAAACAACAAGCAACTTATAATGACGTCAGACCGTGCTCCAATGGACATGATTGGTGTAGAAGAGCGTTTACTGACAAGATTTAGATGGGGACTTACAACAAGCCTTGAACGCCCAGAGAAAGAACTAAGAAAAATAATTTTACAACAGAAAATTCTTGCTGATGGTTTAGAAATACCTGAACCTGTAATCGATTATATAGCCGAAAACGTAACAGATAATGTGCGCGATTTAGAAGGAATTGTTGTATCGCTAATGGCTCATTCCATTATAAATGATGCAGAAATTGACCTAACACTTGCTCGTAGAGTAATAGAGCAAAGTATTAAATTTGAAGTAAAAAAAATAACCGTTCAGAAAATTCAAGATGTAGTTTGCGACTACTTCAATATTAAGAGAGACCTCATTCAATCTAGATCACGAAAACGCGAAATTGTGCAAGCACGTCAAGTAGCAATGTATTTTACGAAAGCTCATACCGAACTTTCACTTGCACAAATTGGATCACACATAGGTAAACGAAATCACGCAACCGTTCTTCATTCATGCAATACAGTGAGAGGGTTGATTGAAGTAGATAAAACATTTCGCTCTAATATTGATGAAATTGAG
>CAYTJC010000355.1:0-2385 GCA_964437875.1 uncultured Dysgonomonadaceae bacterium | reverse complement strand
TTGTGTGTGACACAAAATGACAATAAGTTTTGCAACCGTGGGTAGTCTGTTTCCTTCCACTATTTGATGTTTTAAAGAAATAGCATAGCATTTATTTACCCGTTGCTTATATTTACTTACAAATATAGCACTTAATATTGAATGTAAAGGGTTTATGTCAACTATTTTGATTAAAATTGTAACCATCTAACTGTAAACACGTCGAAAGTTACTGTTCGCTTAATAGTAAGTTTATATGGAAGAGATACAGATTGGGTTTATGAAGAATTTGCACAATAAACATCTTCGTCAGATCGGTAGTATAAGCAAAGTCAGTAGATGTAGAGATGCAAAGAAATGAAAGTGTATGGAAGGATGGGTGAATGCTATCCATCCATGCCCCACAATCACGACAAGGGTCAATATGAATAGCCACGGATGAAACCTGTGGCACCTCAAGTCAAATAGACCCTTTTAGGGTCAATCTCGCTTGTGTCGGATTTCAAATTTCTCTGCTGCTTCAGATAATATTCCACTATGATAACTTATTCCTGACACTCACAGCACTCGCAGGCTTGATAAGTATCAATTTGCAAATAATGGCCTGTTATTTTTTACAATTCACTCGAAGAAGTGCCGTATAACAGGTGGAAATCAAATTGTTGCTCTACAATTGGACATTTATCTGATGAAAACGCAATCCACGGCCGTAGAAATGTTCTGAATTGCTAAAACGAGTCTTTTTATGGCTAATATTGAAGATAAAAGGCGTGAAAGAAGAATAATCTACCTAAGATTAAAGAAAGTAGTGTTGAAAAGTAAATCTTTCAACAAGAATTGGATTATCATAACGGGATTGCTCAATAAATTGGCAACAAAACGAGAATTATCTAATTTCAAACATTTTGTAGGCGGAGGATGCAAGCTTCAACTGTTTCAAACATTTTGTATCCCTACAAAATGTTTTAAACCAAAATGTCACGCTCCCTATATAATATATATGTGTGTATGACAAAATGAAATAAACTCAAAACTCACAGCTGGCGCGGATATTTAACCGTGACCTTGAAGTATTAAAATAGCAGAGTTAAATATCTTCATCACCAAAGGCAATAGTCGCGAGAGCAAGGCCAATTAGAACATGAGAAAAATGAACAACTATCAATTTAAACCCCACAAAAATAAGATTGTCTGACTCACCTTATTCCACAAAAACGATATCAAGGACACTGCCCATAAACCATAACACACACCTTACACCACAGCTCATAAATGTAATCTATATACACATAGATTACATTGATAACTTTTACACTTTCAATTTTACAACTTTCTTCTCTTTTCACTGTGTAGCTATAGTCTTATTTTCAACAAAGTAGCTTTCTTTCATCCTTTTGTGTTTTAATTATTAACGAGATAAGTTGTGTGACAAGTGGTTTTAAGTTGTCAATAAGCACTTTCTTTTAGTGATTTTTGTTACCATTCGTGGAGCTAAGTCTATCGACAAAAACAACTCTCCTATTTTCGTGATTGACGGTATGATTATACAAGAAGCTATCACAGGTGAGTTGAGCGGAACAGACTGGGGATCTCAGTTGAAGAACTTGAACCCTGCCGACTACGAAAGTGTGACAGTACTGAAAGGTGCTGCTGCAACAGCTCTATATGGCTCACGTGGTGCAAACGGTGCAGTAGTGATTGTATCGAAAGGCGGAAAGTATGGTAAACAAGGATTGGGAATAGAAATTTCTCAAACATTGGAGACCAACAATATTTACAAATCGCCCATTGAACTACAAAACATTTATGGTGCTGGTGCTCCCAACAATGGTTTTGAAGGTGGTTACTTAGCAGACGGCTCATTGCAACGAACAGCTTATAGCTGGGGACCGAAAATGGACGGATCATTGGTAAACCAATACCTACCAGGTGGAGAAAAAACACCTTTTGTGCCTCATCCTGACAACTGGAAAGCACTGTACCAATCTGCATTAAATAGCACAACAAACGTTGCTATAAGCGGTGGTGGAGAAAACTCTTCGTTCCGTGTATCGTATTCATATACTGATAACAATGGTGTTTTTAAAAGAAACAACTTCTCACGTCACACTGTTACCTTCAAAGGATTGACAGACTTAAATGATATCTTCTCATTAGAAGCGGGTGTAAACTACGCATTCTCTGAAGCTCAAAATGATGCAAACCAAGGTGGATGGGACTGGGGCAATAACTTGGCCATGATGAGCGCGCATTGGTAAACTTTTTAGATGAATATGACGACCCTCGCTTACCTCTTTTAGTGCGTAGAAATGGATTTGGAAAAGGAAACAACAACAGCCTTAATGATGCCGAAGTGGACTCATTGGCCAAGTATTTCCCCAACTACGAAACCAGATACTCACAATG
>CAYTJC010000354.1:0-2389 GCA_964437875.1 uncultured Dysgonomonadaceae bacterium | reverse complement strand
TATCTTCCCCTTTACGTTCTGACACTTGGATATATGTGTCTATAGTAGAAGATTCTGAAGTAGGAGGAAAAGATGGATTGAATTATCGTGTGCCTCTTTATATTTGGCTTGGACCAGAGTCTGTGAGAGGTTTTGTAGAAATACCTATCATTGATGATCCATATCCCAATAAAGATAGAACTTTTGAACTCGAAATTACTAAAGTAACTGGAGCAGCTATACAAGATGATAACTTGCAAATTTGTAAAGTTATTATTGAAGATGATGATTCAAAAGGAAATGTAACAGTAGGATTTGAAAAATCTGCAGTAGATGTAAAAGAAGATATTGGTATTTTTCAACTTCCTGTAGTATTAAATGGTCTTCTTTCAGAACAACTTTCATTTACAGTTACTGCTGAAAGTGGAACAGCTGTAAAAGGAGTGGATTTTGAGATTTTGGAATCAGAGATTACTATTCACCAAGGAGAAGATTGGGGAGTGATTCCTATTAAAATACTGGATAAACAAGCTCTTGTTGAAAACAGAGAATTCAATGTTGTAATTACTGGAGTTGCTGGATCTACACCTGAAGATACTACAGTATCAGTGTCACCGGATCTCCATATTTGTCATGTAAATATCAATAAGGTAATTCGGGAAGTACGCTTTCCAGAAGTATTGGTAACTGTTGATGAAATGACAAAACCATTTGCATTTCCAGTGACACTTACTGCACCATTTGCGCAAGATGTTGTAGTTCGTCTTGTACAGAAGCCCAATGCTACTGCTATAGAAGGTGTAAATTACACTATTGACAAAAAAGAGCTCACTATTAAACGCGGTCAAACACAGGCAGATGCTACCATTACTATTATTAATGATAGGCTTGGAAATCCAGATAGATTTGTTGACTTTGATATTGAAGTAATAACTGAGGGAGTGATACTCTCTGAGGAATTTAAAACAGCCCGCCTAGTAATTGAAAATGACGATACTTCTATAGGGTTTGGTGTTAGCTCTGTGCCCATTTGGATGGGTGGTACAGCCGTAATTCCAATAAAATTAGAAGGAGTACGTGGAAACCGCTACCTAGTCAATATCAAAGGTAAAGATGGAGCTCAAGTACAAGAGAATGTGCATTACATGATTTTAACCAAATCATTAGAGATAGGTGAAAATGACTCCATAGTGTATGCAAGAGTAGCAACTCTCAATAGCGATTTAGATGGCTTCGATTTACCATTAGAAATTGCATCTGTCAAAGGACTTAGTATAGAAGCTAATGCTTCTATTGACCAAAGCAAAAACAACTTAACTGTAGCTGTGCTTCCTCCTGCACAGAGTCTTGATCGAAGCGACTGGATAATAGACTTTGCTTCTTCTGAAGAGTTAACTGGCGAAGGTGCCAATAATGGTAATGCTAAACACATGATAGATAATAACCACGATACCTTCTGGCACTCAAGATGGTCAGGTGGTGGTGATGTAGGACCACATACTATTATCATTGATATGCAACGTGAAGTTGCCGTTGGGCAAGTTGAAGTAACTATTCGTAACAATACAACTTCAGTGAAAGTAAGTGTTAGCAATGACAAAGAAACCTGGAGCCATGTTGGAGACCTAGGAGCAGGAGGTGTAATTAATACATCTGCACCTGTGAGAGGAAGATACATGAGACTAATTGTAGTGGGACAAGCAGGTGAAGGTAGAAATGCCACTATTAGAGAAGTCTATGTAAAAGGAGCTTAACTAAGCAAACATTTTTAAATAATAAAAAATCCGAAGTAGCAATTACTTCGGATTTTTTTGTTTCAATTATTTACGTTGTTTATCACTATAACTCAGAAACTATAAATCAAAAACCGAAGACAATAACTCATAAGAGTAGAGTCTCGCTTCATGATCTGTCATCATATCTTGAACAATAATTTCATCTATTGAAAGGTCTTCACCCAATTGAGTTATCTGTTGGTGTACCTGTTGTTTATTTCCTACAATGAATCTGGGAGGAATGCCTGAACCAGGTAAATACTCTCCCGTAGTTGGTAATCCACCCAATTCTTTTACAGCATTATCTGGTGTGGGAAGAGGAACGTCTATAATTCCTTTCGCAAGGTTTCTATACATTACACGAATAGGGGCAACTTGTTTGCGAGCCTCCTCTTCCGTGTCAGCACACACTACATGAACAGCTAGTGAAACTTGAGGAGATTTTATTCCGCTTGCAGTCTCCGATGGTTTAAAGTCCGATCTATACTTGTTGATTATATCTCGCGTGCCATTTTGATTGATGAACCCAGCAAACACATAGCGCAATCCAAGGTAAGAAGCAGCTGATGCACTCCAAGGGCTTGATCCCAGTAAATACAGCTCTGGTAAACTGTCAATGGTATGTACGCGGGTTT
>CAYTJC010000353.1:0-2396 GCA_964437875.1 uncultured Dysgonomonadaceae bacterium | reverse complement strand
CGCTCATATCGCTCACCCTATTGCCATGTATGGTGTAGAGTTGCGAGTAGTAGTTGATACCAATGGTAAACAAAACTGCCAGCATATTGAGAATAGAGAGGGTTTGTTGTTTCTTCAATGATTGCATAATGGGTGAGAGCTTTTGATTTTACTTCTCATATTAAACAGTTTGTTGAAGTCAATGGTTCATGAAGGGATGGGGAGAAATTGAAAACAGATAGTTGGAATTGATAACAAAGAGATAAGGTAAGGTTCTAATATTCTGAGTGGCTAATGCAAAGCATGATAAAAGTGGTGTCTCTATGTTTCTGTCATCATTGCTAATATTTTACTTGACTTATCGATGGCCAATATGCTGATATATACTTTCTCTGATTAAATACGACATGATTGTATCAATTTCGAATAAAGCAATTAAAAGATTGATTATACCAATGTGTGTAATTCTATTCAGGTAAAACAATAAGACTTAATTCATAAAACTAAGTCTTTCACTTCGGATCAATGTTATTGTTTCATTAATAACATCCACAGTTAATACATTTGGATTTCAAACGTAGGTTATTAAAACTGATCTTTCGATTTATCTACAACTCTTTTCAAAGCTACCTTACCCGAAAAAGATATATCCTCAATTTGCATCTTTTCTTTAATCTCAGCGTGTGAATAGTTTTTATATAATTGTCCGATGGCAGATTGCAAGAACTCTTCTGAGAGCACTTCCATGTTGTCAAAAGATAGGATTACTTTCTTGTTTTGAAAAAAGGCTTTCAGAATAAGGTCGTATATTTGCTGACCTTCTTCGGCAGTAATAGCTTCTACTTTACCTAAAACAGACTCTACATGAATGGTTGTATTTATCATAATCTTCAATATATGGTTTCACATCATTTTGCACTACCTCAAAGATACATTAAATAATGTTTGCTTACAGTGAAAACACGGATGAAAAGTATATTTTTAAATTGATTATAGCTGTGTCGGGTTGTTATAAGATTTACTTTGCTCTAAAACTATACGTCAACCCAACTCTCACTCCTGCTTCTAACATGCGCAAAGGATACTTCTCGGATGAGATAGAAATTAAAGCATGCATTTTAGCATAAGGGTTTACAAAGAGCCCAATACCGTTGTTGAATTCATATTGTGTGCCAATTCCTACTATAGCACCCACTCCTGAGCTTATTGGACTGGAAGAACTTGCATCAATGTCCAAAAGCAGACCTCCGTTTGCAAAAAGATAATTTAGGAAGTTGGCTCTAACTGTGATGGGTATGTTTATGAGAGAGAAGTCAATATTGTAAGGCGATCTATCCATGTCGGGTGGAAGATTGGGGTTAAGAGTAACAGTATGTTTTGTAAACTCTACACCAGTCTCAATGTCTAACCAATTGTTGATTGGATGAATGTAATTGATTCCAAAGGTGTAGAAGTTTTTGCTATCATAACTTGCAGCTCCTTCAAGATCGTTAAAATAGACGGGTTCGTTCACGCCAAAAGATGAGAATGTGATACCTACTCGCTGATTGCGAGTGTTGTTTTGGGCGATTGCTACTTGGCATAATAATAAAACCAGAGAGAGAATGATAAGGGCTTTTGATTTCATAGCTTTTCACGTTAGATTAATTGACTTCCCAAATATAGATAATCTTTTTGTTACTCTATGCCTTTATCACTGCTAATGGGGTTAGTTCCACCTGAATGTCCACTAAGTCTTTTTGTAGTGCCATCACCTTCTGTATATCTTTGTAAGAACCAGGTGCCTCATCTAAATCCTTTTTGTGGCGCAGTGCATGTAGCACACCCAGTTTATTCATCCTATCGGTTTCAGCTTTCAGATTCAATGATTTGCGGGCTTCGTTTCTACTCATAAGTCTTCCTGCTCCATGAGAACACGAACTGAAAGAAAGTGGATTTCCTTTACCTTTCACCAAAAATGAGCTTGTGCCTTGCGAACCTGGAATCATTCCCCACTCACCTTTTTCTGCTCTGGTAGCACCTTTTCGGTGTACTATAAGATTGGTGTCGTAATGAGTTTCCCATGCTGCAAAGTTGTGGGGTTTGTTGATAAAATTGGAGAACTCTACATCGGTGAGAACATCTGCAAAGGCCTCTTTTACTCTTTCCATCATCAGTTTTCTGCTTTGTAGAGCAAACTCTATACAGTAGTTCATCTCATTGAAGTAATTTTCGTATCCTTCCGTTCCACGCACAAAGTAAGATAGGTCTTTGGGAATATTATTTTCTTGTCGTTTTACTTGTTCTGCTACAGCTTTTTTGTGGTAGTAGTTGGCTACAGTAAAACCAATGTTTCTTGAGCCAGAGTGCACCATTATCCACACATAACCATCGGTCCCTTTTTGTATTTCTATAAAGTGATTGCCACCGCCCAATGT
>CAYTJC010000352.1:0-2398 GCA_964437875.1 uncultured Dysgonomonadaceae bacterium | reverse complement strand
TATTATTTGTGCAGTGCGGTAAATCAAAACCTGCATCAATATGAAATACTAAAGGACGTAATTTCCACTTCTTTATTGCCATGTGAAGCATAAAAGAGGAGTCGAGTCCGCCTGAAAAACCAAAGAGACAATCATACGGTTTTCCTTTTCCTGATTCTTTGATTTTTCTAACTAAATCATTCAATTCTTTCTCATGTTCTTTACCATAATTCCAATCAGGCAAGATACTATCGAAATATGTATTGCATCTTTGGCAAACTCCTTTTTCATCGAATTGGATATTAGGATCTGTAGTATCCATAACACAGTTTGTGCAAACTCTATATTTTTTCATTTTTACTAATTTTGTTAGCTACATCTATTAAATAAGAAAAAGTTTCCTTTGAGCATTTTCCCCAACTAAAATCCATTGATAGTTCTTTTGATTTTCGTGCAATATTTTCTCTTAAAGATTGATTGGTAATAATTTCCTTTACTGCACATTTAATTGAACTCACACTCTCTGGATCAAAGTATACACCTGCATCTTTAAGCACCTCTGGCATTGGTCCTCTGTTCGAGCAAGCTATTGGTAAACCAGTACACATGCCCTCAATTAATGTGTTAGGCATATTTTCACAGCTCGAAGCAAAAATAATAATATCCTTCTCCCGCAAAATCGAAGGAAGTTCAGTATGCTTAACGAAATCGAGTTGTTTAATAAATTTGTTATTAGGAATAGAATCCAATGTTTTATTAAATATTTGTTGGGGCAATCCATGACCTCCCCCAATAAAATCAATTTCTATATCAAAGCCTTCTTTTTTAATACTAGCTATAGCAAGAGCAACATTCCATTGATGTTTATAAAGACCTAAATTTGAAACATAAACACACTTTATTTTTTTTGTTTTTCCTGTTTTCCATATTCCATTATTAGTTTCAACTCTAAAATTGTCACTAACACCATGATTAATTACCTTTGTGTTCTTTATCACCCCAGAAGATTGTTGAATCACATTAGAAGCATATTCAGTAAGAAAAATAGCAGCTGTTGATTTTCTTAAAGACCTATTTTGTAGAATCTTCAGTAATTCTAACCTTATTCGAAGAAAACCAAACCTATATCTTTGCATTTCTCCTTTTTCGTAAGAAAGCATATCTCTACTCATTGTTATAGATGGCTGAAATGTACAAACTGTACCAGCGTCAATATTTAACATAATATCAATGTGGTTCTTTTTTGCCTCATTAGGAAGTTTTGCATACTGCCAATAAAGTTGTAAGGGTAGAGATTGATTTAATTCTTTTGGTACATGTTTCACTATCCAATCACAATTAGGCAATTTATCAAGCAACTCAGGATAAGACCAAATGTGTAGTTCATTTAATTCATCAGGTTTGTTCAAAACAACTTCATGGAGAATTCCTATTAGATGAGCTTTAGCACCACCCGAACGTCCCCTAGATGCATCAATTCCGATATTTATTTTCTTCATCTATTCTTGATTCCAATTATTTATTTAAAAATTCAAACATATGTTCTTTATAACTTCTGCAGTCAAATTTATTTCTAGCAAGTAATGTAACGTTTTCATGATTACTCTTGCAAAATAAAATTATAATACTGTTCACCTATTCTATTTACTGAAAACTTCTTTATAGTTTCGCGAGCAGTTATTCCCATTTTTTCTCTCTCTTCTTTGTTGTTTATAAAATACTGCAACCTCTCTATGAAAGCTTGATCATCAAATAAAGGAATTAAAAAACCATTTTTCTCGTTTTCAATCATATCTGATGGACCAGCAATGCAATCATAAGCTACTACAGGTAGTCCAGCGCTCATTGCTTCTCCAATTACATTAGGGAATCCTTCACTGCTAGAGGTAAATGCAAAGATACTCGCTTTTAAGAGATATTTCTCAACATTCTTTTGAGTTCCAGCTAATATAACTCTATCATTTAGATTCAACTTATTAATCTGTTGTTTCAATTCTAGACTGTTAGTTTGCTTATTAGAATCACCACCTATAATGATTAATTTCCAATCTTTATTTTCAACACTATGGAAAATATCAATTAACCGATTGAAGTTTTTGCTTGTAATCAAGCGTCCTACAGACACGATAATTTTCTCTCTCTGTATAGAGTTTACATCTTTTATTTGTCTAATTGGATTTCCAATAACAGTGACATTTTTATTATAAAATTGCTCTTTAAATAATTCTTTTGCTTTATATGTTTGCGCAATAACTCCAGCAGCTCTTGGATATAATGCTTTCCTCAAATAATCTTGAAAACGCCCATGACTTACATTCGGAGCTGAGCGATCAGATATATATATTGGTGATTTAATACCTATTAAAGACAATAATACGAGACTATTCCACATTTCACCAAAGCTTAAAACAGAATCTGG
>CAYTJC010000351.1:0-2402 GCA_964437875.1 uncultured Dysgonomonadaceae bacterium | reverse complement strand
AAATCAACATTACCTTCTTTTGTTTTTGGAACATTGTTGAGATTCAACGTGGTAACTTCAAACATCGATCCAGCACCTTCTGCATCAGATCCGGTGATGATGGGTGTGTGGAAATAGAAAAAACCTCGGTCGTTGTAGTATTTGTGAATAGCATACGACATGTGATGGCGCATTCTGTAAACAGCACTAAAAGTATTTGTGCGAGGACGCAAGTGTGCAATTTCGCGCAAAAACTCCATTGAGTGTCCTTTCTTTTGAAGTGGATAAGTCAGTGGGTCGGCTGTGCCATATATTTCTATTTCGGTTGCTTGTATTTCAACTGTCTGTCCTTTACCTTGCGATTCTACTAATGTTCCGTTTACATTAATAGATGCACCAGTGGTGATTCCTTTCAGGAAGTCTTCGCCAAATGTTTCAATGTCTATAACAATTTGCAAGTTATTGATGATTGAACCATCATTTAAAGCAACGAAGCTTATATTTTTGTTACCTCTGCGGGTGCGAACCCATCCTTTTACATTTACTTCTTCTCCGAAGTTTTTAAGCTTTAAGGCTTCCGATATTTTTGTTCTTTGTATTTGTTTCATAACGTTTAAATCGCTCTTGTTGAAAAGAGAGACTTACTTTTCTATATATAATTAATATTTTGTTTTAGATTGTGTTTACTTGTTAGTCGAAAGCTCCCATGCGAAGCATGTTTACCTCTTTCTCAGTTAGATATCTCCAACGACCTCTTGATAGATTCTTCTTTGTTAGTCCAGCAAAGTAAACGCGGTCTAACTTGAGGACCCTGTAATCGAATTTTTCAAATATACGTCTTACAATTCTATTCTTACCCGAGTGAATTTCAATACCAATTTGAGTCAAATCTTCTTCGGTAACATAGCTGATAGCATCTACGTGTATTTCACCATCTTCGAGCTCTATTCCATCGGCAATTTCTTGCATGTGCTCCGTGGTTACAGGTTTATCTACCCATACTTGATAGATTTTTCTTTTTTCGTATCGTGGATGAGTAAGTTTTGAGGCCAAATCTCCATCATTTGTTAGTAACAATACACCTGTGGTTCCTCTATCGAGACGACCTACGGGATATATTCTTTCAGAACAAGCACTTTTGACCAAATCCATTACAGTTTTTCTGTTTTCAGGATCGTCGGTTGTAGTTACAAATCCTTTTGGTTTGTTCAATAATACATACACTTTGCTTTCTAGCTCAATGGGTTTGTCGTGAAATAGTACATCGTCTGCACGGGTAATTTTTGTACCCAGTTCTTTAACTACAACACCATTTACTTTCACTGCACCAGCCTGAATGAAATCGTCGGCTTCACGTCTAGAGCAAACTCCAGCATTGGCTATGTATTTGTTTAAACGTATGGGTGCATTGGGATCTGCATTTTCTTTATACTTAATCTGTTTAAACGGAGTTTTCTTTTTTAGTGGCTTAATCACTTTTCTTGGAGAGTCACCTTGATTGAAGCTCCTTCTCTCTCTAGGTTGAGCACCCGCTTGAGGCCCACGACCACCCGTATCTGAACCATATCTATTGCCTCTGTCTGGTGATGGATATCTGTCACCTCTGTTAGAAGATGAAGAAAATCTGTTGCCTCTGTCTTGCGAGGGATATCTATCTCTGTCTTGTGAAGAATATCTGTCTCTATCTTGCGAAGGGTGTCTATCTCTGTTATCTCTATCTTGCGATGAGGGTCTGCTAGATGTAGTGAATCTGTCTCTATCTCTATCTGGTGATGAATATCTATTGGATGATGGACCTCTGCTTGGCCCAGAAAATTTATTTTTTGGGTCGGCAGTATATGCTCTATCTCCCACACGAGGTCTGCGTGGTCTGCTTGATTCACTTCTGACGCTAGGAAATAGTTTTCTTTTGCGATCAGAACCTTGTTCATCTTGTTCGCTTGAATGTGTTCTTCTTTCGTGATTGTTGTTGTTTGAAGAATCGAAATTTTCTTTAGAAGCATCCTTGTTATTGCTGTGCTTTTCTTCGTTGTTGGTTTTCATTTTTATTTCCTTGTTAATGTAATGGTTGGTTATAGAATTTGCCTCACGGCATTTTTTTTATAATAGTTGAATTTTACGGTATTCTTATTTTAAATTCCAGTATAGTTATGTGGATTGATTGACTTTAACTCCACTTTTATATCATCGCTTACATTTAATTGATTAATAAATGTTTGAATACTACTCTCTGTGATATGTTCGTTTTTGCGCGTAAGTTCTTTCAGAGTTTCGTAGGGTTCAGGATATCCCTCTCTTCTCAAAATTGTTTGTATTGCTTCTGCTACAACTGCCCAGTTGTTATCTAAATCGCTACTTATTTTACTGCTATTTAATAACAATTTATTAAGTCCTTTTGTTGTACTTTTTAATGCAATTAATCC
>CAYTJC010000350.1:0-2417 GCA_964437875.1 uncultured Dysgonomonadaceae bacterium | reverse complement strand
TTACTTTGAAATTGAGCAAACGAACGCACACCAATCACATCGCAATAAGCTCCCATTACAGGAATTGCTTCTAACATATGTTCTGGTTTGTCTCCATCCATAATTACACCGGTTTCGGTTTCCAATTTCCAAGCTCCTTGATTTACATCAAGCACCATCACATTCATTCCTAAGTTGAGCGCAGCTTTCTGTGTGCTCAATCGAGTACGCAAACTAGAATTGAAGAAAATGAGTAAGACCGTTTTATTTTTCCCTAATGCTTGATTAGCAAAGGGATTTTCTTTCACTGCTTTTGCTTTCTGCAAAGCTTCTTGGATATTTCCAATATCTTTTACCGATATAAAATGTCTCATTGTTGTGTTTGTTTTTTGAAAGCGTGGATAAATGTATCTATCTCTACTTTAGTAATTGAAAGTGGAGGCAAGAGTCGCATCACATTGTTTTTGGCTCCTCCTGTGAAAATATGATCTTCAAATAATAATTTGTTCCGCAAATCAGTATATTCATCTTCTAACTCAATACCAATCATCAGTCCTTTACCTCTAATTGCTTTAATACCAACACAATCTTTTAGTTGCTCTTGCAAATAAACACCCATTTTAGTAGCATTCTCTATCAAACTCTCTTCTTTAAGCACGTCTAAAACAGCAATAGCTGCTGCACAAGCCAAGTGATTACCGCCAAAAGTAGTTCCTAACATCCCCTTTTTTGCATTAATATGAGGGGAGATAAGAATACCTCCAATAGGAAAGCCATTACCCATTCCTTTTGCCATTACAATAATATCAGGTTGAATATTAGCATATTGGTGAGCAAAAAACTTACCAGATCGTCCATAACCAGATTGCACCTCATCTGCAATAAGCATAACATTGTGCTTGCTACAAAGTGCTTGCAATTGTTGCATAAAATCTGTTTCGGCCATAAAAATACCTGCTACACCTTGTATAGGTTCTATTATTACAGCAGCATAGTCGTTAGTTTTCAACTCTTTTTCTACAGCATCAATATCGTTGAGTGGAACAAAAGAAACCTCATGTACCATGTTGAATGGTGCTTGAATAGATGGATTGTCACTTATAGCAACAGCCCCAGATGTGCGTCCATGAAAAGCTTCGTTAAAAGCAAGCACTTTCTTTTTCCCAGTTTTGAAAGAGGCAAGCTTCAATGCATTTTCGTTAGCCTCAGCTCCTGAATTACAAAGAAAAAGCGAATAATCAGAATAGCCTGATATCTTACCCAACTTATCACTTAACTCTTCTTGAAGACTGTTCTGAACAGAATTGGAGTAAAAAACAATGTTTTCTATTTGCTTTTTAAGCATTGCAGTATAATGCGGATGTGTGTGACCAATAGATATTACGGCGTGTCCGCCATACAAATCTAAATATTCAACACCATTTGTATCCCATACAGTGCATCCTTTAGCCCTAACAGGCTCTATATTCCAAAGAGAATAGACATCGAATAGTCCGCCTTTGAATATTGTATCTATTTCTTGGTTCTTATTTTTCATTCTAAAATTTATTTTTACTGTGTCGAGCCCATATTTCTAAAATGCACTTCCTTTTAATTTAAGCCCTTCATTTTCGGCAAAACCAAACATTAGATTCATATTCTGTACAGCCTGCCCAGAAGCACCTTTCAAAAGATTATCTATAATAGAGGTGATATGAATATAGCCATTGTGAAATGCAATATGCAATAAACCTTTGTTTGTGTTTACTACTTCCTTCAAGCTAATATCTTGGTCGGATACAAATACAAAAGGAGAATCTTTGTAAAAATCTTTGTAGTAGCCCATTACTTCTTGCTCACTCTGACTATCATTCCATTTAGTATAAACACTGGCAAAGATTCCTCGTGTGAAATCTCCTCGCATGGGAACAAATTGAATTTCAGGCACATCTTGAGTTCCGTTCAACGATAAGCTTTGTTTTATCTCATCTAAGTGTTGGTGGTTGAAAGCTTTATAGACAGATAGATTAGAGTCGCGATAGCTAAAATGCGAAGTTTCCGATGGACGTTTGCCAGCTCCAGTAGATCCTGTTATGGCATGAATATGTATCTCATTGTTGAGTTGATTCATTTTCGCTAAAGGCAACAGTGCCAACAATATGCAAGTTGCAAAGCAGCCAGGATTGGCAATATTCTGGGCTTTTTGAATAGCCTCTTTGTTTAGTTCGCACATACCATACTCAAAAGACCTATTTTGAAAGGCTGGCTTAAGTCTAAAATCATTGCCCAAGTCTATCACTTTACATGAAGAGGGAATCTCGTTGTTGCTCAAGAATTTTTCAGACAGTCCGTGTCCCAAACAAAGAAACAACACATCGGGACTGCCAATAGTGTCTGTAAATAGTAAATCTGTTTCGCCCATCAAATCGCGATGAACCGACGATAGAGAAACTCCTACT
>CAYTJC010000349.1:0-2434 GCA_964437875.1 uncultured Dysgonomonadaceae bacterium | reverse complement strand
CAGCAATTTCATGCTTTTGCTCTTGTGCTATCACTCCTAGCGATAAAAATACGGATAACATAATACTTAGATGTCTCATTCTTTAAAAAATTAAATGGTTATTTTGAATTTATACTTTCACTAACTAATGGTGTTTGAAAAACAAAAATAATGAATTAAAGTGACTTGTACTCTTGATTCACCATCTTTTGACCTTTTATCGGTGATAAGGTTTAGAAGCTGAATTGATTTGGTTGAGTAATTCTTCCTTAAAGGTTTTTTAGTGATTTAATAATTGGAAACATAGGATAGAAATAGAAAAAGGGAGTGAAAAAATATTCACTCCCTTTTGTACTACTAATAAACTAACTAATAGAGTCAGTTTATTTATACGTGTTTCTCTACTTTTTCAACAAAAACTTTTTTAGAGCCTGCACCAACAACTTTATCTACAATCTCACCGTTTTTGATAAAGATTGTTGTAGGAATGTTTCTTATGCCATACTTTGATGTAGCATCATCGTTATTGTCCACATCCACTTTTCCTATCACTGCTTTTTCTTTGTATTCTTCAGCAAGTTCTTCAATGATTGGTCCTACCATTTTGCAAGGTCCACACCATTCTGCCCAAAAGTCTATAACTACAAGTTTGTCTGTTTTTAGAACATCTTCTAATGTTGCATCTGTTATTTCAAGAGCCATAATTGTTTTGTTTAAATTGGTTATGTAAAATATTTATAGTTGTTTTAATTCACTTTAAATTTGATCGCTTCGTTACTCTTTAAGTAATCTACTAGCTTAGTTGTCACTGTTATCTTAGAGTTACGTGCAAAGAGCTCAAGATTTAGATGATGCTCGGCTCCGTGAATGTGGAAATATAACAATGTATTGCCTGAATTGTTTTTTAATAATGCTGATAAATCTTCCACCGATTCATGTGTAACCTCTTCAAGAGGCAGTTGTATTGTCAGCTTCTCTAATAGCTTGTCTTTCACATCAGTAAGCAGCTGTATTGTGTTTATTTTAAACTCAAGCTGAGTCTCTGAATAGCGCCTAGGCTGTACTCTTCCCCTAATGAATAGCGATAAACCAGGACGAGCAAATTTGCCATAGTTAATGCTATCATCTCCAAACAGAGCAATTTCATGACTGCCACTATAGTCTTCTATTTTAAATATGGTGAAAGGTGAGCCGTGTTTTGTTTGCCCTTCTCTAGTAGCAGACACCATACCTCCAAAGGTAACTTCTTTTCCATTCATTTTATTCATATCTGCAAAGTCGGGAGTAGAAGTGTTGCACACATATTTTAAAATAAGCTCATAATCATCCAAAGGATGAGCAGAAAGATATATTCCTATTAGATCGCGCTCTTTGTTTAGTTTTTCCAAGTCAGTCCATGGCTTTGCCTCTGGAATATCGGGTCGTGCTATCTGCATAGAGAAGTCATCGCCAAATAATGAATTCATTGTTGTGTTTTGATCGGCTTGGAATTTGCTTCCATATCGCATTAGTGTATCGATAAAACCTTCATCTTTGTCATTGGTGGCAAGAAACTGTTCGCGGGTAATGCCAGGTAGTGAATCAAATGCTCCAGCAAGAGCCAGTGATTCAATTGTTTTTTTATTGCATGAAGTACCAGGCACGCGTTCCACAAAGTCGAAAATATCGGTGAAATGGCCATTTTTCTTTCTTTCTTCAATGATTACTTTAACTGCACCATTGGCAACACCTTTTATGGCAGCTAGACCAAAGCGTAAATCTTTCTCTTTATTTACAGAGAATTTAAAGAACGATTCGTTGATGTCGGGGCTCAATACATTCATGCCCATGGAGCGACATTCGTCCATAAACTTAGTAATCTCTGTGATGTTGTTTAAGTTGTTTGACAACACAGCTGCCATATATTCCGATGGATAGTTGGCCTTTAGCCATGCTGTTTGATAAGCAATCCAAGAATAGCAAGTGGCGTGAGACTTATTAAACGCATACGAAGCAAACTTCTCCCAGTCTGCCCATATTTTGAGCAATACTTTATCGTTGTGACCATTATTGCGACCTCCTTGCAGAAATTTCTCTTTCAAAGAGTTCATCTGTTCAATTTGTTTTTTACCCATAGCTTTACGCAACTCGTCCGATTGTCCTCGAGTAAAGTCGGCAAGCAGTCGAGACAGAAGCATGACCTGTTCTTGATAAACAGTAATGCCGTAGGTTTCGTCCAAATATTGTTGCATGATTGGGAGGTCATAAGCTATTGCCTCTCGGCCATGTTTTCGCGCCACAAATGATGGTATGTAGTCCATTGGTCCTGGTCGATACAGAGCGTTCATTGCAATTAAGTCTTCAAACTTAGTGGGCTGAAGTTCTTTTAGGTACTTCTGCATTCCCGCTGACTCAAACTGAAACGTCCCGCTTGTCTTTCCCTGACTATATAGTTCGTAAGTCTTTGCATCTTCTA
>CAYTJC010000348.1:0-2443 GCA_964437875.1 uncultured Dysgonomonadaceae bacterium | reverse complement strand
TCCAAATCGTTTATTAATGGTTAGCGATAAGGCTGGATATATTGTAAATGATTATTGGAAAAACAGTCTGTCTGATGCTTATCTAAATACATCAGCTTTCGCAGATTCTATATTTAAGCATACACTTCAACCCATTTCAACACCTCAATATAATAATAGCATTATTTTGAATGTTATTTGTCCGTTTGCAGCAAAGGGTCAACATGTCGTTGTTTCGGGTGGATGTGATGCATTGGGCAATTGGGACTTGCAGAAAGCGTTACCACTGACTCCCATCCGCAACGGTGAGTGGCAAGTGGAAATAAATGCAGCGAACTTCGCATCAGTTACGTCTTATAAGTTTGCTATTGTAAACGATTCAGACTTATCGGAAGTACATTGGGAAGAAGGTGAGAATCGATATCTTAATGTAAACAATGCAGAAGGAAATGAAAGTTTGGTTCAAGTGGAGATGGCATTACTTTATAACTATCCCACGTTCCATTGGAAAGGGAAGGGAGTTGCCATTCCTATTTTTTCACTCAAATCTGAAAGTAGTGCAGGCATTGGTGATTATGTCGATTTAAGAAAAATGGTCGATTGGGCAGAAGCCACAAATCAAAGTATGATTCAAATATTGCCTATCAACGACACCAACTCCACAGGAACATGGAAAGACTCCTATCCCTACAATTCAATCTCAATATTTGCTTTAAATCCCATCTATATCTCAATAAGCGAATTTACGCTTCGCAACAAAACCAAGCAAAAAAGCTTCACTTCTAAAGCGAAAAAACTGAATGCCCTTGCCACAGTAGATTATGAGCAAGCATTCACTTTAAAACAAAGTTTTTTGAAAGAACTGTTCGCAGAAGTAGGTGAAAAAATGATGCGAACGAGCGAATACTTCAGTTTTTATGAAGAGAATGAAGATTGGCTATTTCCGTATATCTGTTTTTGCTATTTGCGTGATAAATATGCAACTGCTTATTTTGAAATGTGGGGTGATTTTGCAGTTTATAAACCATCTGAACTGAAGAAGTTGCTGCAAACTGATGAGCATGCAAAAGAAGAAACTGACTTTTATGCATTCTTGCAGTTCTTAGCACATCAACAGTTGAGCCAAACCAAGCAATATGCACAACAAAAGGGTGTTGCATTAAAAGGTGATATTCCGATCGGAATAAACAGAGACAGCGTTGAGGCATGGACTGAGCCCTATTTGTTTAATATGGAAATGCAATCAGGTGCACCACCAGATGATTTTGCGGTGAATGGCCAGAACTGGGGTTTCCCTACCTACAATTGGGATGAAATGGAGCGCAATAGCTTTAATTGGTGGGAGAGACGTTTCCAAAAGATGGCTGACTATTTTGATGCCTTCCGCATCGATCATATATTGGGCTTTTTCCGAATTTGGGAAATACCAACTGAGCATATACAAGGTCTATTGGGTCATTTTAGCCCAGCATTGCCTTATACAAAAGAAGAGCTTGCCCAATTGAACTTTCCTTTTGATGAATATAGAATGACAAAACCCTATATCCACGAAAGCATGTTGACAGATCTATTTGGAGAGTATGACACAGAAGCTACCTCTCTCTATTTAGATTTAATTGCAGCAGAACGTTATCAACTAAAAGAATCTTGCAATATACAACGAAAAATAGATGCCATATTTGCTGGAAAGCAAGATCATAAAAGTAATGTGTTGCGCAAAGGACTGTTTGAATTGTGTGCCGAAGTACTGTTTGTACCAGATCCATATCAACCCAATCATTTTCATCCGCGCATAACAGCGCAACAAACATACTCTTACAGCCATTTGGATGAACATACCCAACAGCTTTACAATGATCTTTATAACGAGTTCTTCTACAAACGACACAATCAGTTCTGGTATGAACAAGCAATGCGCAAACTGCCTCAATTGATCTCTGCAACCAACATGCTGGTGTGTGGCGAAGATTTAGGAATGGTGCCCGACTCTGTTAAATGGGTCATGGACGAACTGAAGATTCTGAGTCTTGAAATACAACGCATGCCCAAAGAGCCGAATGTCAGGTTTGCAGATCTTAGTCAACTACCATATCTATCAGTTGCCACAACTTCCACTCATGATATGTCCACAATAAGAGAGTGGTGGTTGGAGGATAGAGATAACACACAGTTTTATTACAACAACTTGTTAGGGCAGCAAGGAGAAGCACCACGAGAGTGTACCCCTGAGATATGCACACAAATTGTGGAACAACATCTATCTTCAAGTTCACAGTGGGCTATAATCCCTTGGCAAGATTGGATGTCTATTGATGGTGCTTTGCGGCGCACCAATCCCGAAGAAGAACGAATCAATGTTCCTTCCAATTCGGAGCACTACTGGGAGTATCGGATGCACTTATCTATTGAAGAACTGCTTAGTAAGGAAGAACTTAATGAAAGTATAAAGGGGATGGGGAGAAGG
>CAYTJC010000347.1:0-2449 GCA_964437875.1 uncultured Dysgonomonadaceae bacterium | reverse complement strand
GGGCCTAATTTATTTGATTTTTAATAATGTCCCAATTTTAATGGGACGCTAGTGACACAGCTATTGAAACAACCGATTGTTTATGGATTCCTGAAGTAAAAAAAGGATGGGCAATTAAACCATTAAAAAGAATGCTTGCGCAAAGATTGAAATATGGTGCAAATGAGTCTGCTGAAGATGAGAATATTGATGATCCAAGATATATAAGAATTACCGATTTTGATGATAATGGTAATTTGAGAGATGATACCTTTAAATCTTTATCACTTGAGGTTGCAAAACCTTATATGTTATCTGAAGGAGATGTTCTATTTGCAAGAAGTGGCGCAACTGTGGGTAAAACATTTATATTTAAAGACTACAAAGGTAAAGCATGCTTTGCTGGATATTTAATTAAAGCAGATTGTGATAGGAGTAAATTATTACCAGAATATTTGTACTATTTCACTAAATCAAAAGCATATGAAGAGTGGAAAAACTTAATTTTTACACAAGCTACAATTCAAAATATAGGAGCAGATAAATATCAGTATTTATTAATGCCACATCCTGAAATTTCAGAACAGGTGAAAATTGTTGAGTTAATTGAGAGCCTCTGGAGAAAAACAGAAAACTTGAAAACTAATATAAAAGCCCAAATAACAATCTTACAATCCTACCGCAAAAGCCTCATTCACGAGTGCGTAACAGGAAAAAAGCAGGTTTGGGAAGGGGAGATAAAAGAATAATAATAAAAACACATGAAAGAAAACAGCCACTACGATAAAAAATCGATGAAAGCCTTAACTAAAAAGAACCCTGATTGGGACGAAATTGCTAAGGATTGCGTGAGCTTTGCAAATGCTTATGGTGGTAGTATTGTTTTTGGTGTTGAGGATGACGACGATTTACCACCCGAAGGACAAATAGTGCCTGATGGCATAATTGTAAAACTTCAAAAACAGATACAAGGCCGTACTATTAATGTTAGCGTTATACCCCAATTAAAAATAGCGGATAATGGAGCTGAATATATAGATTTATTAGTTCAGAGAAATGGCACAGCCATTGCTTCTACTTCAAAAGGTAGGTATTACATTAGGGTAAACGACGATAGCAAACCTATACTGCCTGACGAGCTAAGCCGCTTGCTCACTGATAAAGGTGCATTTGTATGGGAAATTCAAACATACCTTAAAGTAAAACACAATGAGTACGATGCCGATTTGATGGCACAATTTATTAAGGATATTCAAAAGTCGAATAGAATTAGTCACTTCGTAAAAGAAAAATCGCCACAAGAGCTTTTAGAACATTACTTCATGATGTCGGGCGATTATCTTACAAATCTTGGAGTTTTATGGGTGGGAAAACGTGAACATCGTGCGCGTTTACTATATGCCCCTTCTATTCAATTTATTAAATATGATGAGAACGATCAAAAAGTAAATAAGATATTGTGGGATGATTACAGTAAGAATCCTAAAGGAATGATACAAAGCATCATGAATGATATTCCTGATTGGAAAGAGGGAATAGAGATAGCTGATGGTATTTTTAGAAAAAACATTTTGAATTATGAAGAGTCTGTTATTAGAGAATTAATAGCTAACGCTTTGGTTCATCGTCCATATTCAATTCGTGGCGATATATTCATAAATCTTTACCCTGATAGGCTTGAAGTGCATAATCCTGGCCTGCTACCACTTGGTGTGACGCCTCAAAATATATTGCATAAAAGTGTTCAGCGCAATCCCCATCTTGCCAAGCTGTTCTACGATTTAAAATTGATGGAAAAAGAAGGCTCGGGTTATGATAAAATATATGAAACCTTACTATCTAACGGAAAACCTCTTCCTGAGCCATTGGAAGAGTACGACCGTGTGAAAGTAACTATCCGTAAAAGAATAGTTAACAAGCATGTAATTCAGTTTATTGAGAAAGTCAATTCTGAATTTCAACTGCGTTCAAAAGAAGTGATTAGCTTGGGGTTAATAGCCCAGTACACATCGCTTACGGCTATTGAGTTTGCAAAGTTGTTGGGTTTGTCTGAAAAAGATGACGCCCGTGATTGGATTGGGCGCTTGTTGGAATTTGAATTGATTAAAACAAAAGGTAAAACAAAAGGAACAGAATATTATGTTGAACCATTGGTATTGCAAAAGCATGAATTTAAAGGTTTGACAAATTTAAAAAATATTCCTACACATCGTTTAGAGGCTCTTATAGTTGAAGACCTTTCGCGATATAATATAAGTTCTATAAGTGAAATTCACCAACGAATTGGCAAAGAAATTCCTCTAAGAACGATAAGATATCAATTAAATCAACTTGTTGAAAAGGGGGAGATTTCTAAAATAGGTGAGAAAAGAGGACGAAAATACTTTATTGACAAATAACTGCGAAATAACTGCAAATTGTCAATACTTTGTCAATACTTAAAGGTGTTATTTGCTCTAACTGCTTATAG
>CAYTJC010000346.1:0-2462 GCA_964437875.1 uncultured Dysgonomonadaceae bacterium | reverse complement strand
TATTCCGTTGTGAAAACATTTGTAGCGGGGATAAGACATCTTATCCTCGCTTTCTTTATGCCACGACTTTTACACTTTCTTGTCATCATAATCATAGAAGATTCATCATCCGTAAGAATATCAATTTTCAATTATATAGTGAAAATGCAAACAGATCATCTTCAATTAAATTACATGTAGCCCATTATATTATACACTATTATAGATAATGTGGATACAAACTTTACTAAATAGCAAAATAAATGAGCACATAATGTAAGTTTATAAGATTGAAAAACCACCACATAGATTATCTAATTATCCACAATCCTATCATCCTCAAATTTTGTAAATCCTGATTCAGACATTTTACAGTGCAATCATTCTAAGCCCCCTAAGCTTATTAAAGATAATTTCAAACACACCCTATCCCCCAAACCCATTCAAGACCTCAATGACATAGGTAAATATCCATCAGCGAATATATTAGAAGCTTCCAGCTTTGAAAATAATTTTGGGTTCACCATAATAGCATGGATAATTATCCACCAGCAGAGAGGAGTTTATTACCCCAATCACTGTCACCACACCCCAATATCACTACTATATAGCCCATACCCTTTGCAGCAAACAGTTTGTGTATGGTTAGCATCAAAATAAAGGACTTTTTCAGGGCTTATATCTTCGTTTTATATGAAAAAAGCTAGGTGAACGCATGCTACAAAGGCTTAAATCTTTTTTATTAGGGCTGTCGTACTAATACAAAAGCATTTTGCAATAAAATTTGACCTTATCGACACGTACAAAAGAGAAAAACAAAAAAATCCAGGTAATTGTACACCTACAAAAGAGGGAACCAAAAAAATCTGGGCAAAACGCATGCTACAATTTCATATTTCTTAAAAAACAGAGTAGATTGACACCTACAAAAGAGCGTGGCAGAAAAAACAGAGTAGATTGATCTCTGCAAAAGAGCATGGCAAAAAGAATCAGGTGAAATGACTACTACAAAAGTCCAAACACATTGTGTTTTCGCTTTTGTAGTAGTACGAGAGCCCAAACACATTGTGTTTTCGCTTTTGTATTGCTACGACAGGTCAAACACATTGTGTTTCTGCTTTTGTATTGCTACGACGGGCCAAACACATTGTATTCTTGCTTTTGTATCAGTAGGACGGGCCAAACATATTGTGTTCTTACTTTTGTATTACTACGACGAGCCAAACACATCGTGTTTTCGAAATTGTATGACTACAGTAAGCCAAACACAATGTTTTCTCGAAAAAGTAGTAGTACAAAAGGGAAAGAAAAATAGATACTACTGGCAAAATGAATTGATAATTAAGATAAATGCTACGTATTTCCGACAAACGAAGTTGTATATATTAAAGAGCGTTAATGCATTTAGTCAACGTGAGGTTCACTTATTCTAAAAAGCAAGTGGATTTTAGAAGTCGAACAACTCTCTTATTGTAAAAGTCAACTGCCTTTTACATTCCGTACAACATGCTTTTTCTAAAAGTCAACTGCTTTAATGTTGTAGTTAACTCCACGTTTCTTAAAAGTCAACTGCTTTTTGGATGATGAAGATAGTCTAAGGGTAAAAGTAGATAGAAAATTTGCAAAATGTACTTATTTGAAGATGGAGTCTCTTGACTTTATATCAAAATGGATTCACTTTAAGGGAGTATCAGTCATTTTTGGGTTGAAATGGATTAGAAAACTAGGATAAATGCTATACATTTTCACAAACGAAGATAGATATATTAAAGGGCGTTAATGCATTTAGGCAACGTAGAGTTCACTTGTTGTAAAAGGCAAATGGATTTTAGAATTCGAACAACTCACTTATTTTTAAAAGCATCTGTTTTAAAAAAACAAGTTGGTTGTCTGTTAGTTTCAATATGGTGGATCTTTGTGCAGGCGGATGTAAATAATTTAGTACGCGGAAAACGTTGAGCAAATCAACGCTGGTAAATTCTGACAAAGGTACTGTTGGAGAGAACAGCCCAGCATGCTAATTCACACCCCTCAGGGTACAAAGATAAATCGGCGCGCGAGCGGAGTACATAATATTCAACCACCATGGGCAGTAAGGCCTTTACTAAAAACTCATTCACTGTTCACTGTTCACTATTCACAATTATCAGTACCACATCCGCCAAACCTCACCCCGTAATTCATAATTCGTCACACACCTCACACCGCATTTATCTGTGTTCATCACCCCAATCAGTGTCATCTGCGTGTCAAAGTATTTACATGCGATAGCATGATCGCACCGATTCGGAAATCGGCACGAGCAGTAAATATCGGCCAATGCGGGTGAGGTATATATAACAAAAAAAACACCCAATCTTACATACTTGATGTAAAATTGGGTGTTAGTTCCGCAAAATATTGAAATTCAATATTAATTGCGGAGAGGGAGGGATTCGAACCCCCGGAAGCTCGCACTTCAACGGTTTTCAAGACCGCCGCAT
>CAYTJC010000345.1:0-2469 GCA_964437875.1 uncultured Dysgonomonadaceae bacterium | reverse complement strand
CTGTCTCCAGAAAATATCCAGCAGAGGTTAATAACTGAAAGGTGGTCTGCAAAACAGAGAGCTTTTGCCAAGATAGCATTAGATGTCTACGAGATTTATGAAAATCAATTACGAGCTGAAAACAAGATTGACTTTGCCGATATGATCAATCTTTCTGTAAAGGAACTGAAAGAGAACCAAGAATTATATAGAAATTCTCTTGACCAAATCTTAATTGACGAATATCAGGATATAAGTGTTCAAAGATATGAGCTTATACGTGAACTTATGAAGAAAAACAATGGATGCAAATCGTTTTGCGTAGGTGACGATTGGCAGAGTATAATGGGTTTCTCAGGATCTGACCTTGACTTTTTTGTTAACTTCAGTGAGTACTTTGACCATCCGGCCAGAACTGATCTTTCCATAAATTACAGAAACTGCAAGTCTATTGTGGATACAGGTGCTGAAGTTATAAAACATAATAAAGGCTCACAGATAGAAAAAAGCACTTTTGCTAAGAATACTGCTGAGAATCCTATAAAAGTCTATGTTTCAAACTATAATCGAAAATCAGTAGATCTGTACTATTCTCAAATTGCTGATCATTGCGTTGTTTCAATAAAGCATTATCTTGATGAGGGCTATGAGGCAAAAGATATCCTACTTTTATCCAGAATTGGGAAAAACCTTAAGATGAAGACTAAATTAATAGAATATGCCGAGACTAAAGGTGTTCCTATATCTTTTGATGGAAACAAGAACCCGAATAAAATACCTTTCATGACAGTACATAAAAGCAAAGGTCTTCAGGCAAAAGTTGTCTTCCTGCTGGACGTAGTGGAAGATTTATATGGTTTTCCGTGTGAGGTAGAAAATCCCGATATTTTTCAACCAGCAATCTTTTCACGTAAAAGAGATAGATATGAGGAAGAAAGAAGACTTTTTTACGTTGCTGTAACAAGAGCTATGAATGACCTTATAATTTATACTCGAAAAGACTCGATTAGTATATTTGTAAATGAGATTAAAAACAGAGTTACTTTTTGTGAACTTAACAACCTAAGTTAAAATATTAGAGGTTTTTAATTTTTCAAGGATTTGATGTCTGCGAAAGACCAGTCACTCTTTTTAAAAATGCAATTACTTCCAGACTTTTCAATTCAGTTTTAATATATTTTTTTCTGCCGGCGGACACTGGAATCTTCCCCGAATAGGTTTGTAGAAATCAGGGAAATTAAAGGCTACAATTTTTGCAGATTTAAAAGGAACTCTTTGCAGGGTCTTTTTGAAAAAAGTGATCTTTTCCTTTGGAGGGCTTTGTCTGATTGCCGTGAAAAACTGTTAACCTATTATATCCTCTAAATAAATCAGAAAGCAAACCCTTTTACTCATAGTAATTTAAGCAAAAAGCCTATAACTGATATTTATGCGGTTCAAAATTATCCTTGAGGAAGATGAAGAAGTTGGGGGATTTATTGCCAGTTGTCCCGGTTTGTCAGGCTGTTTTTCACAGGGAGATACTGTAGAAGAAACTATTGAATATATTAAAGAAGCAATCCAGGCTTGTTTGGAATCCCTGGCAGAAGACGAACTGCAAGAATGTATTGGAAAGCCCTTCTGTAGAGTAGTTGATGTGGTTGCTTAATGTCTGGACTTCCTGTGATTTCTGGAATGCAGGCAATTAAAGCCTTTTCTAAAGCTGGCTGGCTCCCTCACCGGCAGGTAGGAAGTCATGTTGTCCTGAGAAAAGAAGGCTCAAAAGTTACGCTTACTGTCCCAAAGCACAAAGAACTGAAGCCGGGTTTTAAGAAACTTGATTAAAGCTTCAGGGCTCACGGTAGAAGAATTCGCTGTTTTATCCCAAAATTATTTCGCTTTTTTAATTTCTTCATTGCAGTTAAATATCGTATACAGATAACCCATTATTTTACTTCAACTTTTAATTTGTTCATTTTCCATGATCATTCTACAGTACCAAAATGGAATTGGAATTTACTTAATGAGCCTATCCAGAAACTCAAAACTTGATTCTTGAATCTCTTATTTGGGACAGTCAATCGAATATCTGATCATGAAAAACAGTCCTGAAACTCTTAATTATTTGGAATAAAATGGGTTTTGAGATAGGCTCAATGTTTAACCTTTTGCATCGCTTGCTATAGTATTTGTATATCGAACTTTCAAATGGATTTGGATCTGAGAAATAATTTCAGGATACAAAATCTCTCCATAAGGCGAAAGATTGGTTTTTATTTCAATTGAATACCCCGCTAGCTTGTTGCAGGGTGCGCCAGCACAACTTTTATTTGTAAAATAGAGTTCTGAAATAGAACATTGAAAAATACTAAAAAAAACGAAAATAATATATATTAAGTTAGTATAGACTGTAAAGTAACACTTATTATTACATAATTATTAGAAAAATAATATAGGGTCAAATAAAATAATAGCGCTTTGAAAACGATGGCATGATGGAGATGGACATAG
>CAYTJC010000344.1:0-2473 GCA_964437875.1 uncultured Dysgonomonadaceae bacterium | reverse complement strand
CATAATCTCTTGAATCATACCTCTCCAACGGAGTTCTTCAACAAAGTTCATATATAAATAGTGTTTATTTTTTTAAAGTACAAAGGTACATTTTTCTTTTAAGAAAACCTTAAAGTGGGTTGTGAGATAAGGTGATGTGAAGTGTAAGGTGTGGGGTTTACTTCTTTGCAAACACCAAGAAAAGTGCTAATATATTCATAATCTCAAGACGTCCAAGCAACATTTCGAATGTAAGCAGGTACTTGGCAGCAACAGGGAGTGCTGAGTAGTTGCCCAGCGAGCCTATTTCGCTAAATCCTGGTCCCACATTGGCTATGGAGGCAATGGAGGCCGAAAAAGCTGTGAGCCCATCAATATCCATAAAGGTAAGGACAACAGTTACAATAAAAAATGTTAGAAAATAGAGCACTAAAAAAGTGAGTGTTTGTATCTCTATTTCTTTATCAACTATCTCATTGTCTATCTTGGATGCAAACACTCCTTGCGGATGCTGTATGAGTCGCAATTGCTTCTTCAAGGTTTGAAAGAAGAGGTAAATTCTATCGAATTTGAAACCTCCTGCTGTTGACCCCACCATAGAACCCTGGATGGTGAAATAGATGAGAATGATAATTGCAAAAATAGGCCACACCGATGTGTCAACTGTTGCAAAACCTGTAGTAGAGACCAAAGATGTTACCTGAAACAGGCTATGCCTCAGTGAATCTGTGATACTATATAGATCTGCGTCATGCAACTTGTAGGCTACTGCCAAAATACCAATGCCAATAAGCAGGAAGTAACTCCTCACAGATTTTGAATGAAACAGATTGGGTTTCTTACCAATAATAGTTACATAGAGCATGCCGAAGTGTAAACTGCTTAACACCATAAACACTACTATTGTCAGCTCCATCCAAAAGTTGTTGTAGTGAGCCATGCTTGCATTCTTGGTGGAGAATCCACCTGTAGCTATTGTGGACATAGAGTGATTGATGGCATCAAAAAGAGTCATTCCCAGCCACCAAAGGATAAGAGTTTCGAGCAAGGTGAGGCTTATATACACAATCCCAATAATACGAGCAATCTGACGTGCTTTGGTCTTGAAATTCATGCGTGAAAGGTTAGACACTTCTGTTTTGTAGAGACTTGATCGCAAACCCTTTGCCTCTGGCAATATGAGTAATACAAAAAGTATAACTCCCATACCGCCTATCCAATGGGTGGAAGAACGCCAAAACAGAATTCCTTTGGGAAGAGTTTCAATTTCGTTCAGTATGGTAGAACCCGTTGTGGTGTAGCCCGATACACTTTCAAAAAAAGCATTCACAAAAGTAAACTCTCCACCCCACATCACATAGGGCAACATGCCTACTACGCATGTAATAAACCAACCAAAAACACTTATGGCCAATCCTTCGCTAAAGCGAATTTCATCAATCTTCTCCGTAAATATTAACGGAAAAAGGCCAAGTATGGTACACACCAAACCACTGTAAAACAATGGAACAAAAGATGTTTCGTTTAAGAAATAGGATATTAGGGCAGATACATATAGAAAAAATGCATTGAAGAGCAATACATGGCCTACATATTTTATAATAGCTTCTTTTCTCACTTCTTAGTTTTATAATAGGTCAAAATTCGTCTAATAAGACTATTGATTTCCATTTGAAGAGTTTTCAACTCATCATCCGATTTTATATCAACAGATATGTTAGCTAAAGGTGGTTTATAACTCTTTGTTGCCTCAATGAGTTTGTGCAGTGGATTTACAAAGTAGTGTGAATAAAAAAAATTGAGCAACAGTGCAAAAACTATCGCTAAAATAATAGATATAATACCAGGCATCATGGTTTGATATAACCTTTCGTGCATTTCTCTCGACTTCGAATACATGCTGGATTGATTGAGCTCCATTAAGTAATTTACCTCTGCTTTGGTTTTTATAAACTGATTGTGCAACTCTCTGTAGGGTAGCTCATGGGTGGTTACTTCTTTAGACACAACAGAATTGAGCAATGAAAAATAAGTTTTGTATTCTCGCTCTATATTTTCAATTACCCTATCTTCTCCAGGTTCAGTTGCATTCTTTCTAATTTCAACCATCGATAAGGCAATGGTTGAGTCTGCTGAGTTTATCACAGTTCGTCCTTCATCTACACTTCCCAAGTAAAGCATCAGTATGCCACTATCTTCTCGTTCCAAAGCATAAATAACCTGTAGTGCATGCTCTATAGATTGGTAATTGTTGTCGATGACATCGCTAAAAGAGTTGTTCATTTTGCGTAGCTCCCATATCGACATCAACCCAGCTATCAGCAGCATGAGGACCAACAACATAAAACTAGAAAAGATCTTTACCTTTATTTTTTTTATCATCTCAACAAATGTTTTATCCTGATGTAAATGTAACAATATTTTACATTCTACAAGAATATAGAGACCTATTAAATGAAGAAAAGGACATCTGCTATAGATGCCCTTTTCTAAT
>CAYTJC010000343.1:0-2480 GCA_964437875.1 uncultured Dysgonomonadaceae bacterium | reverse complement strand
ACGCATCTATGCAAGAAGTAATTGAAAGACGCTACTCTCGCTTAGTTAAGGAGGGGCAAAACCTGCCGCAACTCATTGTAGTTGACGGTGGTAAGGGCCAATTGAGCGTTGCAGTAGAAAAACTCAAAGAAATGAATTTGTATGGAAAAATGGCAATTATTGGAATTGCTGAGAGATTAGAAGAAATTTACTTCCCTGGGGACTCTATTCCTATCTATCTCGATAAAAATTCGGAAACTCTAAAACTCATCCAATATTTGCGAGACGAAGCCCACAGATTTGGATTGGCATTTCATCGCAACAAAAGAAGCAAATCTCAAATTGGTTCTGAGTTGGATGAAATAAAAGGAATAGGTCCTGCATCAAAGAAAAAACTATTAGCAGATTTCAAAAGCATCAAACGAATAAAAGAAGCGGACGAAAAAGAAATAATAAAAACATTAGGCGAGAGCAAAGGGAAGTTGGTATATAATTGGTTCAATAAAAAATAAATAATGCGTATTCTTATTCAACGAGTTTCAGAAGCAAACGTCAAAATAGAGGAAATTAAATATAGTGAAATATCTTATGGATTGTTGATATTTGTAGGAATCGAAGATGACGATACGGAAGAAGATATTGATTATCTATGTAAAAAGATTGTAAATTTACGTATATTTGATGACGAAAATGGAGTCATGAATAAATCAGTCTTACAAATTGAGGGAGATATTATGGTTATATCGCAATTCACATTGCATGCTTCTACAAGAAAAGGAAACAGACCCTCCTATATAAAAGCAGCGAAACCTGAAATTGCCATCCCTATTTACGAGAAATTCTGCAAGCAATTAAACATACAATCCGGGATAGAAATCCAAACAGGGGAGTTTGGTGCTGATATGAAAATAGCACTTGTTAACGATGGCCCAGTAACAATATGGATTGATTCAAAAATGAAGTAATTCGACATGACAATAAAAGAAGCACAAGGCACTGTAGATAAATGGATTAAAACCTATGGAGTTCGCTATTTTAGTGAACTTACAAACATGGCTATTTTAACAGAAGAAGTGGGCGAATTGGCGCGTATTATGGCTCGCACTTATGGAGATCAATCATTTAAAGATAACGAATTATCTAAAAACTTGGGAGATGAAATGGCAGATGTGCTTTGGGTACTAATTTGTCTCGCCAATCAAACAGGAGTGGATTTAGAAGAGGCTCTAAAGAAGAACTTAGAAAAGAAAACGGCGAGAGATGCTGAGAGGCATCACAATAATCCGAAACTTGACAAATAAAATAGACTACACAAAAAGAAAAATATAAAGATATGATAGACAAATACAGAAAAGCGCTGAAAGACAATGCTTTTAAGCTTACAGATAAAGCTGTTATTGAAAAGGTTGACAAGTTAATAGCTGAAAAGTCAGAAGAGAATAATACTCCAGAAGTATTAAAAAAAATCTATAGTTGTATTGACCTCACAACACTCAATACAACAGACACGCGCGAAGATATTTGGCAGTTTACCGATAAGGTAAACAAATTTGAAGGATCGAATCCGGAAATCGACAATGTAGCTGCAATATGTGTGTTTCCGAATTTGGTAAAGACTGTTCGTGAATCACTAACTGCTGATGTGAAAATAGCATCGGTTTGTGGAGGATTTCCATCGTCTCAAACATTCTTAGAAGTGAAAATAGCAGAAACTGCACTTGCCGTATTGGATGGTGCTGATGAAATTGATGTTGTTCTCAATCTCGGACTATTTTTGAACGACGAAATCGAAGAACTCTGCGAAGAGTTGGACGAAATAAAAGAAGCCTGTCATGAAGCTAAACTAAAAGTTATATTAGAAACTGGTGCACTGAAAACAGCTGAACAGATTAATAATGCATCTATATTAGCTTTGTATTCTGGTGCAGACTTTATAAAAACATCAACAGGTAAAGTTTATTCGGGAGCTACATTAGAGGCAGCTTATGTGATGTGTGTAGCAATCAAAAACTATTACAAGAAAACAGGTATAAGAAAAGGCATTAAAATATCGGGTGGAGTATCCACTGTAAAAGATGCTGTAAATTATTACACCATAGTGAAAGAAGTATTGGGCGAAGAGTGGTGTAACTCTGATTTGTTTAGAGTTGGCACCAGCAGACTAGCAAACACTTTACTTGAAGCTGCACAGTAATAACTGACTAAAACAATTGAAATTAATTTATTTACTAATATCAACAACCAAAAGATGAAAACTAAACTTTTCGCTTTGCTTTGTACTGTAGGCCTTTTGGCTGGGAGTATATTGCAAGCACAAAATCAACAGTTGCCTTATTGGCAAGATGTCGAAGTGGTAGCAGTGAACAAAGAGTACCCGCGTACTTCGTTTATGACCTTTGACAGTAAAGCAAATGCTCTTTCAAAGAAGTTTGAAGACAGCAAGTTTTACCAATCACTGAATGGTACCTGGAAGTTTTATTTTGTAGAAGGCTACAAACAGC
>CAYTJC010000342.1:0-2482 GCA_964437875.1 uncultured Dysgonomonadaceae bacterium | reverse complement strand
TGGAAGTGTAATGGCAGTAGCCAAACACTTTCCGGGTCATGGCGATACAGCAGAAGACTCTCACAAAACACTACCTACTATTGCGCACAATAAAGAACGACTAGACGAAGTAGAGCTCTTCCCATTTATGTCTTACATCAATGCAGGTCTATCCGGAATGATGGTGGGGCATCTCAATGTACCCTCCCTCTTCACAAGAGGACTCCCCTCTACCCTCTCTCCAAAGGTAGGAAAACAATTATTGAAAGAAGAGATGGGTTTCGAAGGACTAACATTTACCGACGGCATGGCCATGCGGGGCGTCACCAATCAATCATCCATGAGCGTGAAAGCCATTTTGGCAGGAAACGATATCGTGTTGGGAGTCCCCAATGTAAGTGGCGAGTTCAAATCTGTGAAAGAAGCAGTAGAAAACAAAACCATTTCAGCTGAAATGCTCGAAAGAAAGGTACGCAAAATACTTTCATATAAATTCATTACGGGAGCTCACACTTTCAACCCAATTGTACCAAACGTTGCAACCAGAAACATTAACAGCAACTATGCTGAATGGCTCATTCGTAAACTACACAATTCATCTATCACCTTGATGAAGAATAACGATGATATGCTACCCATCAAAAACCTAGACCAACACAAAATTGCATCTGTGGCTATTGGTATCTCTGCTGTCACACCTTTTCAGACATGGATGAAGAAGTATGCAGATGTTGCTACATTCCAGATCACACAGTCGGACCAAGTAGCTGGAATAAAAGAAAAACTGAAAGACTATGATTTAATTATCTATTCCATTCACTCAAAATATACACGGGACTTGGTAGCTCTGCAAGAAGAGTTGGAAAGCAAACCATCGGTAATGGTGTTCTTCACATCGCCCTATCTATTAAACTCTTTTACACAGTCATTAGCCAAAAGCCAATCGGTAGTGTTGGCACATACCAATGAAGTGTTTGCACAAATAAGTGCTGCACAAGCTGTTTTTGGAGGAATAAAGATGGATGGAATTATGCCCGTAACAATTGGAGAGTATAAAGCCAACACAGGACTTGTTACGCCAAAAACAAGATTGAGCTATCAACTACCCGAAGAGGTAGGCATCGACTCCGAAAGACTCAACTCAATTGAGAAGATAGCCCTCGAAGGGATCCGACAAAAAGCCTACCCAGGCTGTCAAATAATAATAGCTAAAGATGGAGTAGTTATTTATGAAAAATCATTTGGAAGTTTTGAATATGGAGTGAGTAGCAAAGTTACAGACGAAACTGTGTACGATTTAGCATCTGTAACGAAAGCAACTGCCACTCTACCTGCAATCATGAAGTTGTATGACACCAAACAACTTCGACTACAAGATCAACTCCAAAAGTTTATTCCCGAAACAAAAAACAGTAACAAAGCAAACATTACCATCCGCAAAGCACTGTTTCACGAATCGGGTATTCTACCCTACATCCCTTACTACACTTTTGCAATAGACAAAGAGAGTTACTCAGGTGCATTACTATCAAGTAAAAGATCAAGCATACACACCCTCCCCTTTGCAGGAATGTGGGGCCGCAGTAATTATAAGTTTAAAAATAATTTGATTTCTAACGTAAATACACCCACTTTCAGTCTGCCAGTGTCCGAGAAAATGTTTGCTAGCGAAGAGATGCATAAAACATTGCTCACTGAGATTGTAAACACCAACCTCAGAAGAATTAACAGCTATGTCTATAGCTGTCTCAATTTTATGTTGCTCAAAGAGTTGGTGGAGAAAGTATCAAAACAAGATTTAAACGAATTCACACAAACCAACTTTTTCAAAAAACTAGGTGCAACCACAACTACTTTTCAACCACTCAAGTATATGAGTATTGACAATATTGCTCCAACCGAAAACGATCAGTTTTTTCGCAAGCAAATGCTTAGAGGGTATGTTCACGACGAGGGAGCAGCACTCTTTGGTGGCATTTCGGGCAATGCAGGACTGTTTTCAACAGCCAACGACTTGGCAAAAGTATATCAGATGTACCTCAACGGCGGAAGTTATGGAGGTGAAGAATTGATAAGCGAAGAAACAATGCGTCTATTCACTACTACTAAGAGTAGTGTGAGCCGCCGCGGATTGGGCTTTGACAAACCCGACATTCGCAACAACAATGCTAGCCCCACTAGTCCTCAAACTCCCATATCTGTGTACGGACACACCGGATATACAGGTACTAGCTTTTGGGTTGACCCCGACAATCAGATGATATACATATTCCTATCCAACAGGGTACACCCCAGCCGATCGCCCAACAGGCTGCACACACTCAACACCCGTAAACGCATACAGGACGAAATTTACAATGCACTAAAATAAAACACTAACAAAAGGAATTAAAAAAACAACACAATCAATATCACAAACAGATGCAACAGATAATTAAAAGCAACAAGATAACAGACGACCTTGTAGCAGTTCTTAACAACACTACTTACGATAAACTATTTA
>CAYTJC010000341.1:0-2490 GCA_964437875.1 uncultured Dysgonomonadaceae bacterium | reverse complement strand
AGCAACTCAATCTAAGCATGATTGTTTCTGCCATTGATGGTGATTCAATTTATGAAGGGTGTGGTTTGGGTTTTCATCAATGTAATGAAAGCAAACCTTGCGTAATTCATCGTCAATATAAATTGATAAGAGATGATTTGAAAACAATGCTTGAGAATACATTACTGATTGACTTGTCTGAAGATATTGAAAAGGGTTTGTCTTTTTTGAAAAGATAGATTCAGTAAAGTTTTCTGCTTGGGTTATTATTCTATTTTCTAATTTAATACAACAAATCAAATGTATAATAATAAAAAACATTCACTCCCCGTTGAAGGTGATCTTGAAATGAAGAAATACCTCAACATTGATAATGACCGCATTCAAAAGATGTTGGAAATAAAATTGAAAATTTTCAATAAAGAGATAAATCCAGCAGAGGCACGAAAGTTAGTAAACGAAACCTTCGATAGTGTATCTGCAGAAGAGTTTGCTTATGGTGAACAGCATCTATTCAATGCTGGTATTACCGATGAGATAATGGCTGAAGGAATGGACGATATATTAGAAGTTTTTAAAGATGTGCTGGTGGTTGACAAGCTGAATCTTCCCAAAGGACATCCTTTACAAACTTATGCTGATGAAGCAGTAGCCATTGAGCAACTGTTACGCCAAATGGAGCGAAAATTTGCAGGAAAGTTCATTAAGAATGAATGGGTCGATCTTTACACAAAGCTCTCTCAAATCAATGTGCATTTCAGTAGAAAGCAACATCAGCTATTTTCTGCGCTTGAACGCAAAGGATTCGACCGGCCATCAAGAATAATGTGGACTTTTGATGACAGAGTACGCGATACCATAAAAGATGCATTTGAATTGTTGAAAGCTGATAAGGACCAAGAGTTTATCGAAGCACAAACGCAAGTCATTTATTTGGTGCGTGATATTCTGGAAAAGGAGCGCGAGGTCCTTTATCCAACTTCGTTGAAGCTATTGAGTGACGAGGAGTTTGTAGAAATGCGCAAAGGAGATGATGAAATAGGTTATTGTTTGATTGAAAATCCTCCAGTATATCTCTCTTCACACTCAGTTAATCAGGTTCTTAAGGATAATAATAAGAATAGCTTATTGATCGATTTACAAGAAGTATTTTCAAAACATGGATTAATAACCCAATCATCATCTAAAGATGAGGTGCTAAATGTGAGCAATGGGAAATTGACGTTGGATCAGATCAATCTTATCTACAAGCACATGCAAGTTGATTTGTCTTATGTTGATGAGAATGATATTGTGAAGTTTTACACAGACTCTAAGCATCGCATTTTTCCTCGTAGTCCAGGCGTTATTGGTAGAGAGGTGCAAAACTGTCATCCACGTGAAAGCCTTTCAATGGTTGAAGCTATCATTGATGCTTTTAGGAAAGGTGAACAAGATCAGGCTGACTTTTGGATTGACAAAGGAGACAGGTTTATCTATATTATCTTCAATGCTGTACGTGACGATGAAGGTAATTTTAAAGGAGTGTTGGAAATGATGCAAGATGTAACGCATATACGAAGTTTGAAAGGAAGTAGAAGACTCTTGTCATGGGATAACACAGCATCAGGCACATATAAAGATAAAGATACAAACGCAGAACCAAGTAAAATGAATTTAAAAGAAACTACAACTAAAACAAAGTCTCAAATTGAAATAGAGCCTAAAACATTAATTGGTGAATTAGTAAGTGAATATCCTTTTATAAAAGATTTTTTAGGAACACTTTCTTCTGATTATAAAAGACTTGCCAATCCTGTCGTTTTTAAAACTATGAAGAATATTGCTACGCTTGATATGATAAGCAAAGTGGGTGGTTTTAAAGTAGATCATTTAATAAAGCTGATAAAACAAGAAATAGCGGATAAGGAGTAATAGATATCCGGATCAATTATATCATTAAAATATAAATCTACCTCAAGATTATTTGAGGTATTAAAAAACCAAAGTATATGGAAGTTCAAAAAAATCAAAATATAGGAGAACTGGTAGCACAAGACTACCGCGCAGCAACGGTATTTCAGAAGTATGGAATAGACTTTTGCTGTCAAGGCAACAGAACAATTAATGATGCATGTAGTGCAAAAGAGATAGATGTTGAGATCGTGCTGAATGATTTGAATGCAATAGGCAATGCAAGCAGTAGTTCAGCTGGTATAGATTTTAAATCTTGGCCTTTAGATTTACTGGCTGATTATATAGAAAAAACACATCATCGATATGTAGAAGATAAATCACCTGAACTTATTGCCTATCTTGAGAAAATATGTGAAGTTCATGGTAAGAATCATACAGAACTTTTTGAAATTAAAGATCTCATTCAGCAAACTGTAGGCAATTTGGCGCAACACATGAAGAAGGAAGAGCTCATCTTATTTCCGTTTATTCGTAAAATGGAAAATGCTAAGCGCAAAGGAGAATTATTGCAAAAACCAAGCTTTGGCAGCATTCAAAATCCAATAAATGAAATGG
>CAYTJC010000340.1:0-2506 GCA_964437875.1 uncultured Dysgonomonadaceae bacterium | reverse complement strand
CGACCGTTGGCATTTTTTGGCTTTCAGGCGGGTGAGATGGTCTAAAATACAAATTCTGATAGGTAAAGAAGAGGCGAAACAGTTAAAAAGCAAACCAATGTTAACAATTTATTGTTTTTTGTGCAAAAAAAACAAGGTGCGAAGATCTAAAACAGAGTTTCCTAGCTTGATATAGGGACTGTGTAATACTTTGTGTACAGCTCCCAAATAAAGGAAGAAGAGCAAAAAGTAGCAACAACCGCTATCAACCTTTCACTATCTGGGAGGTGAGATGGTTTAATATACAGTTGATGATTATATGCACAACAATACATCCAAAAAATAATTATAGTTGATGACTCAACTTTAATTATGGCAAAATGCAGTGCAGAGAAAAAGTAAATTCTATGTTTTTTGTAAATCCTATTGAATTGACTAAGAGTAATAATTAGAATATTCTATCCCAAGAAGTCTGTAATCACAAGAACAAATCAAGCAATGCTTTATGCTTTATGCACGAGAAAAGTGCTTTTTTCAGTCAGTACAAGCAAAAGCCTATAAAATATTCAAGAAAATCGCTAAATAGACAGACACCACCTATTTATAGACGAAACCACAATGCAACTCCACAAACACCCTAAAAACATCTATAAAAACACTCAAATATCTGATTATTAAGGCATAAAAGGCTTTATAATATTTGCATTCCATTAAACTATTCACTACATTTGTGTATCAATATAGCAGTATTCACCAATTAAAACAATAACATTATGAGAAAGTATTTATTTTTAGTAGCAACACTTTTGCTTACATTGAACATGTCAGTTTCGGCACAAAACAACAGAGGAAATGCTAACAACAGACGTAACGCTGACAACAGACGTTCTGAGCAAATGATGAAAACAACTCCACAAGAAAGAGCCGACTTGATGGCCAAAGAACTTGATTTGACAACAGATCAAACTGCACAAGTATTGGAGTTGATGAAAAAACATGATGCAGAGCGCCAAGCACAAGTTGAACAGCACAGAAAAGAACGAGAAACAGGTCGCCAAAATCGCGATGCACGCGTTGACGAGTTTCGCGCAGCCAGACTGAAAGAGTTTGAAAAACAACAAGCTGACCTAGAAAAGATTATTGGAAAAGAAAAGATGGAGAAATGGAATGAGTCACGCAAAGTGATAAGAGATTCTAACAGAGCAGGAAGAAGAAATTCTGACAATCGGAACAAATAAGTTATAACTCCTAACCAGTTTAATAAAAAGCACCTTTCTTAGAGAGGTGCTTTTTTGTATATATACAATATGGTGAAACCTCCTGTAGTTATTCACAATTTTATTATCTTTGTATCAAACAACAAATATTAGAACAATGAAAAAACTTATTTTTATGCTATCAACCCTTTTCTTGCTTGCAGGATGCAACAGTGGCAACAAAGCAGGAACAGATCAATTGTCGCCCGAAGACGATACATTCAACTATACAGCCGATAAATTTGCTGACATAGAAATACTCCGTTACCAAGTTCACGGATTTGATGATCTTTCTCTTCAACAAAAAGAACTCATCTATTATCTTTCAGAAGCAGCACTAGAGGGAAGAGATATATTGTATGATCAGCACAATAAATACAACCTAACCATCCGTCGCACACTTGAGGGAATCTACGAAAACTACTTTGGTGATAAAACCACTGAAGATTTCAAAAATTTTGAAACTTATCTAAAGCGTGTATGGATGGCCAACGGAATACACCACCACTACTCTGAAGATAAAATGATACCAGAATTTTCGGAAGAGTACTTTGCTCATTTAGTAAATTCTGTAGATCCTGCCAAATTGCCTGTTAAAGATGGAGCATCTGCCAACAACCTTATAGAAACATTGACTCCTATTATGTTTGACCCTGCTATTATGCCAAAGCGCATTAACCAAGCTGCGGGTGTAGATCTTGTAGAAACATCGGCGGTGAACTTCTATGAAGGAGTTTCGCAAAAAGAGGTGGAAGCATTTTATAACAAAATGAAAGACCCCAATGACAATACACCCATTTCTTACGGTCTCAACAGCAAAGTTGTGAAAGAGAATGGTGTAGTAACGGAGCATGTTTATAAAGTGGGTGGCATGTACTCTCCCGCTATCGAAAGAGTTGTGAAGTGGTTGGAGAAAGCTGCCAATGTGGCTGAAAACAATGAACAGAAACAAGTGATTCTTTCTCTTATAGATTACTACCAAACAGGCGATTTGAAAAAATATGATGACTACTCGGTTTTATGGGTACAAGACCTTGACTCACGTATTGACTTTATTAATGGTTTCATAGAAGTATATACAGATCCGCTAGGAATGAAAGGTACTTGGGAATCGATTGTAAACTTCAAAAATGTGGAGGCTACAAAACGAACAACAATTATAAGCAACAATGCCCAATGGTTTGAAGATAACTCTCCGGTTGACAAACAGTTTAAAAAAGAAGAAGTGAAAGGAGTGTCGGCAAAGGTGATTAATGTTGCCATATTGGGTG
>CAYTJC010000339.1:362-2528 GCA_964437875.1 uncultured Dysgonomonadaceae bacterium | reverse complement strand
AACAAGATGTGTTGCGCTATGTGTTGACAGCCAATGCACCCGAAACGAAGGACAACGACTTCTTGTGGAAAGATTTTCAAGCACGCAACAACAATGAGTTGGTGGCAATACTCGGAAACTTCATCAACAGAGCATTGGTTCTCACTCAAAAGTATTTCGATAATAAGGTTCCAGTATGTGGCGAGTTGACAGACTACGACCAAGAGACCCTCAACAACTTTAGAAGCCTAAAAGAGACCATCGAAAATCATTTAGAACAGTTTAAATTCAGAGAAGCACTGAAAGATGCCATGAATTTAGCACGCATCGGCAACAAATACTTGGCAGACACAGAACCTTGGAAAACTTCCAAGACCGATATGGAGCGCACTGCTACCATCTTAAATATCTCTTTGCAAATTACAGCCAACTTGGCCATTGTGTTTGCTCCTTTCTTGCCGTTTTCAGTAGACAAGATCAAAAAGTTCTTGAATATCGACGAGCTTTCGTGGAGCCAACTGGGCAATATGGACCTGCTTTCTGCAGGACATGAGCTGGGCAAATCGGAATTGCTATTCGAAAAGATAGAAGACGAGACCATCGAGCAACAAGTACAAAAGCTATTGGACACCAAAAAGGCAAACGAGTTGAAGGAATACAAAGCAGAACCAGTGAAAGCAGAAATTACTTTTGAAGATTTCACAAAATTGGATATGCGTGTTGCAACCGTGGTAGAGTGCGAGCGCGTGCCTAAAACGGACAAACTATTGCGCTTCCTCCTCGATGATGGAATTGGAGAGCGCACCATTCTTTCGGGAATTGCACAATATTATCCCAACCCCGAAGAGTTGGTAGGCAAACAAGTGTGCTTTATCGCCAACTTGGGAGCTCGCAAAATGCGTGGCATCTTGTCTGAAGGCATGATATTATCGGCTGAAAATGCTGATGGAATGCTATCGTTGATAGAGCCATCGAGCAAGGTGATGCCGGGGAGCGGGATTGCGTAGTAATCTGGACTTAAGAAACTAAGTGTCACTGCAATATTGGTTGCAAGCATTACAAATTGCACTATAAAAAGTATAAAACCCAGACTCTGTTCTGGGTTTTTTTGTTGCTTATAGTCTCTACTTGTTTAACAAATCCATTACCTTTTTATAAAAACCACCTTCGTATTGAAACATCAGCAAAGGTATGCTTTCATGTCTGTGGAGAAGTTTTATTTGTCACTCATATCTTTGTCACGTTTCCACAAGTACCAATTTGTAAATAATAGGCCGTTATATTTTACAAATCAAACGAAGATGCTCAGTAAAACAGGTGGAAATTAAATCCACGCCCGTAGATTCTCCGCTCAACTGTTGAAAACGCAATCCACCGCCGTGGAAATGTCGTGCATCGCCAAAACTTCACCTTTTGGAGGAAATATTGAAGAAAGATGCCATGAAAAAATAAGAATCGCCGTAAGATTGAAAATACGACTGCTGAAAAAAGAATATTATATCGAGAATTGGATTTATAAGGCTTAAATGTTGCAAGTTAGGGCATGAAAACAAGAATAAAGAGTTTTCAAACATTTTGTTGGCCGGGGATGTAAGTTTCAACTAATGTAAACATTTTGTAGGCCTTGGAATTGTTTGCAACTATCTTATCAAAAATGAGCATACAGATGCTGTGGAAATTAAAAACTATTTAGAAATAGGATCAAAATGCAACCCAATTAATTTGTATCTTTATGAAGTAGAAACTTACACCCATCTAAACAACATCACTATGCACACAACATATTATTTAGACTCAGCACAAGATGTAACTACCGACTTGCTTGATTCGATAAAAGCTACTTTCAAGTCGAAGTCAATCACCATCACGGTGGAAGAAGCCAATTGCGATGATGAGCTCACTGATGAAATGAAGGCCATTTTAGATGAACGCTTAATGGAGGATGAGAGTAATTATATAACAGGCGAGGAATCTATAGCCCAACTCAAAGAGAAGTATGGCTTTTAGAAACATAATTTACATACACAGCAGCTTTTCCCATCAGAAAAGCTTTTTTGGTTTTTAGCAACCATGCATTTCTGATCATAAATCACTATTTGCGGAGAATTACTCCCTCGTTTCTTTCAATCCCACCCACTAAGTAAAATGATTCCACCAAAGAAACTCCCAATATCCTAAGGCTTTAAA
>CAYTJC010000339.1:0-352 GCA_964437875.1 uncultured Dysgonomonadaceae bacterium | reverse complement strand
TTTGTTTCGATGAAAGATAAAGCTCTTTTCAAAAAAGCACTGCCAGACCTGCTTGTATTGGTGGCATTTGTACTCATTTCGTTTGTCTATTTCTCTTCGGCCGTAATAGATGGACGCCAATTGTCGCAACACGACTCGTTGGCTGCCATTGGTCAGGGACAAGAATCGCGCGACTATATGGCGCGACACGATGGTGAACGCACCCGTTGGCAAAACTCCATGTTTGGCGGCATGCCCACCTATCAAATGGGGCCCACATACAACTCCACCAAACCAATAGACGTAGCAAAGGATGCATACAAGCTATTTTTGCCCAACTATGTTTATCTGGTATTCATCATGATGTTGGGAT
>CAYTJC010000338.1:0-2538 GCA_964437875.1 uncultured Dysgonomonadaceae bacterium | reverse complement strand
TAAGCAATGTGATGAACTCCTTCGCCACGGCTTTCAATAAACTTGGCAATGGTGCTCTCAGGGCTAGTTGGCTCCAATAGCTCAATTTTGGTGCCACCAACTTTAAAAAAAGCTGTCTTTACTTTCTGATCTTCTACAACCTCAATGTTGTAGCATTTTAGGCCTAAAACTTGCTCGTAATAAGGTAGTTGTTCCTCAATGTTGCGTACAGCAATACCTATGTGTTCGATATGCGTAATGTCCATAAAGTTATTTATTTAAGTTATTTATATAATTTATTTTTCGGTTATTTTTTTATCATCCATCAGTAGGATAAGTAGTCTGTTATATGTTTAAAGTGATGCCTTTTTGTGCAATTGTGCACGCAATAGCATATCAAATATATTAAGTAGATAATACATTCAATATTTTCACTAAGTCTGGATTGATGGGTTTTTCTTTTTTGATGGCTTGCGAGAACGGAACATATACTATCTCTTCGTTCTTCACGGCAATCATTATATTGCGTTGGCTCTCAAGTAGTGCTTGTATGGCGGCATAGCCCATGCGGCTAGCCAAAATGCGGTCTTGTGCAGTGGGGGAGCCTCCTCTTTGCAAGTGCCCAAGTATGGAAACTCTCACATCGTATTGAGGATATTGGCTTTTAACTCTTTCTGCAAGTTGCAAAGCACCACCTGTAATTTCACTCTCGGCCACTAGTACAAGACTACTGTTTTTGCTTTTTCTGAAACCTTGCGATATAAACTCGTGCAACTGGTCTTTCTCTATACTTATTTCTGGAATAATGGCAGCTTCGGCTCCAGCAGCAATTGCACTGTTGAGCGCCAAAGCCCCACAGTTGCGCCCCATTACTTCAATAAAGAAAAGTCTTTCGTGCGAACTAGCAGTGTCGCGTATTTTATCCACCGCATCCACAATGGTGTTTAAGGCTGTGTTGTAACCAATGGTTACGTCGGTTCCCGAGAGGTCATTGTCTATAGTTCCGGGAAGTCCCACAACAGGTATGTTGTACTCACGCGCAAAAACGGCAGCGCCTGTAAGTGTACCGTCTCCGCCAATAACTACTAGTGAATCAATGCCGTGTTTTACAAGATTGTCATACGCTATTTTTCGACCTTCGGGTTGTAAAAACTCTTCGCAACGTGCCGATTTTAGCACAGTACCCCCTCGTTGAATAATATTACTAACACTATTTGTTTTGAATGGCTCTATTTCGCCTGTAATTAATCCTTTAAAACCACGGTAGATTCCTTTTACTTCGATATCGTTGTAGATGGCAGTTCGTGTGACTGCCCTTATGGCTGCATTCATCCCAGGAGCATCTCCACCGGATGTGAGGATACCTATACATTTGAGAGATTGAAACATATATGATTTTTTATTTGTAGTTCTTATAGAAATTTTGAGCTACAAAGATAAAGAAATAAACTGATAAAGATAAATAAGAGTTGTTTAAAATATTGTCGAATCGTCTAAGTATAAGTTTGGTTTCAATGTTTTTATGATTTTAGCAACCTCTTCCATTTGCCATTTGGAGGTAGATGTTGCTCCGCAAATTCCTACACTCATATTTTCTTTCACCAATGTTGCGTCCATTGCTTTTGGGTAAGATATAAAGTGAGAGTTGGGGTTGTGTTTTTTGCATTCAGCAAAAAGAACTTTACCGTTTGAGCTTTTTTCTCCCGCAACAAAAAATATAATGTCGTGCTTCTTAGCAAACTCTTTCAAGTTGGGAACTCTGTTGGATACTTGTCTGCAAATAGTATCGTACGAGTGAAACTGTGCGTCTCCCTCCATTCTTTGTTCTATCAACTCAGCTATCTCTCTAAATCCATCGAGGGGTTTGGTAGTTTGCGAAAACAAGTGAATATCTTTTGTAAAGTCTAGTTTGCTCAACTCTTCTTTGCTTTCAATCACAATTGCTCTCGACTCTGTTTGGCCCACAAGCCCCACCACTTCGGCATGGCCTGGTTTTCCGTATATCACAGTTTGGGCACCATCCGCAGACTCTTTATCCTTTCGTTTTATTTTCTTTTGCAAAGTGAGCACCACTGGGCACGAGGCATCTATCAGCTCTATGTTGTTTTGTTTTGCTATCTCGTAAGTGCTAGGTGGCTCGCCATGTGCACGCAGCAGCACCCTTGCATTCTTGAGCTCTTTAAACTCATCCATGTTGATGGTTATCATGCCCAACTTTGTCAGTCGCTCCACTTCAAGAGCGTTGTGCACAATGAAGCCCAAGCAATAGAGGGGCACCCCTTTCTTTAGTTCTTTTTCAGCTCTGGCTATTGCTCTGGTAACCCCAAAGCAGTATCCCGACTTTTTATCTATTTCTATTATTGCCATTCTTTTCTCCTACTGTTTTGTGATACATATCCACAGCCCATTGCAATTGTTGCTCAATGTTTATCGTGGAATTGTCCAATTCAATTGCATCATCTGCTTTTCGCAGCGGACTTTCACTTCTGTTTCTATCGTGGTGGTCGCGATATTTTATATTTTCAAGCACCTCCTCATAGGTTGTATCTCCGTTCCCCC
>CAYTJC010000337.1:0-2540 GCA_964437875.1 uncultured Dysgonomonadaceae bacterium | reverse complement strand
TGCAGAAAGATCCTAGTAATACTGAGATTGATGCAATTAGACATATATATCGTCAGCTGCGAAGTGCCGAGCCTGCTGATGATGCAAGTGCGCGTGAAGTAATTAATAATTTATTTTTCTCGGAAAAGAGATATGATTTAGGTGATGTAGGTCGCTACAGAATTAATAAAAAGTTAAATCTTAATATCGATGATTCTGTTCGTGTTCTCACTAAAGAGGACATTATTGAAATTATCAAATTTCTTATTGAGTTGATCAATTCAAAGGCTATTGTTGATGATATCGACCATTTAAGTAACAGAAGAGTACGTACAGTTGGGGAACAACTATACAATCAGTTTGGAGTTGGTTTAAACAGAATGGCACGTATTATTCGTGAACGAATGAATGTGCGTGATAATGAGGTTTTTACCCCAATCGATTTGATTAATGCAAAAACTATTTCGTCAGTCATTAATACCTTCTTTGGTACAAATGCGTTATCTCAGTTTATGGATCAAACTAATCCATTAGCAGAAATAACTCATAAACGACGAATGTCAGCATTAGGTCCTGGTGGTCTATCAAGGGAACGTGCAGGATTTGAGGTTCGTGACGTTCATTATACTCACTACGGACGTTTGTGCCCAATTGAAACTCCTGAAGGTCCTAACATTGGGTTGATATCTTCGTTATGTGTTTATGCAAAAATAAATAATTTAGGTTTTATTGAAACTCCTTACCGGAAAATTGAAAATAACAAAGTAAATACTTCTCAAGACGGGATTATTTATTTAGCTGCTGAGGAAGAGGAGGATAGAATTATTGCTCAAGGTAATGCACCTCTTGATAAAGATGGTAGATTTGTGCTTAACAGAGTAAAAGCTCGTAAAGATGCAGATTATCCTATTGTTGAACCTGAGGAGGTGGAACTGATGGATGTTTCTCCTATGCAGATAGCATCTATAGCTGCTGCACTGATTCCATTTCTTGAGCATGATGATGCTAACCGTGCATTGATGGGTTCTAACATGATGCGTCAGGCAGTGCCATTGATGCGCCCTGAGGCTCCTACTGTAGGTACGGGTTTGGAGGAGCAACTGATTAGTGATTCTCGCACACAGGTTGTTGCAGCTAGTGATGGAGAAATTATTTTTGTGGATGCTACTACTATTAAAATTAAATACGAAAGGACAGAAGAAGAAGAGTTTACTAGCTTTGAAGATGCTATTAAAACATATATTATTCCTAAATATAGGAAAACTAACCAAAATACTACTGTGGATCTGAAGCCACTTTGTAGAAAAGGTGATAAGGTAACTAAAGGACAAATATTAACTGATGGTTATTCTACTGAAAAAGGCGAGTTGGCTTTAGGTAGGAACCTAAAAGTAGCTTTTATGCCTTGGAAAGGGTATAATTTTGAAGATGCCATTGTGTTAAGTGAAAGATTGGTTAGAGATGATGTTTTTACTTCTGTACACGTTGAAGAGTTTACGCTTGAAGTACGCGAAACTAAACGTGGAGTAGAAGAGTTAACTTCAGATATTCCTAATGTTAGCGAAGAAGCAACAAAAGATCTTGATGAGCGCGGTATCGTTCGTATTGGAGCTCGCATAAAACCAGGAGATATTTTAATAGGAAAAATAACTCCGAAAGGCGAGTCAGATCCTTCTCCTGAGGAGAAATTATTAAGAGCTATTTTTGGAGATAAAGCTGGTGATGTAAAAGATGCATCTCTTAAAGCATCTCCTTCATTGAAAGGTGTTGTAATTAATACAAACCTATTTGCTAAGCAAGAGAAAAAGGGTAAAAATAAGTTGTCGAATAAGGCACTTTTACCTAAAATAGATGAAGAGTTCGAAGGTAAAATGCAAGATCTAAGAAGAACTCTTATTGTGAAGTTAACAGCACTTACGGAAGGGAAGACATCAGCGGGTGTAAAAGATTACACGAATATGGATGTAATACCTAAGGGGGCTAAATTTACACAGAGTACTTTTTCTGATTTAGATTTTGAGGCTGTTCAACTAAATAAGTGGACTACTGATCCAGTTAAAAATGAGTTGATTAGAACTACTGTAATTAATTACTTGCGTAAATTTAAAGAACTTGACTCTGAATTGAAGCGTAGGCGTTTTGATCTGACGATTGGTGATGAATTACCTACAGGTATTATGAAAATTGCCAAGGTTTATATCGCTAAGAAACGTCAAATACAGGTAGGTGATAAAATGGCTGGCCGTCATGGTAATAAAGGTATTGTTTCAAAAATTGTACGTCAAGAAGATATGCCTTTCCTAGCTGATGGAACTCCAGTTGACATCGTATTGAATCCTTTAGGTGTGCCTTCTCGTATGAACTTGGGACAGATTTTTGAAACTGTTTTAGGTTGGGCAGGTCTTGAATTAGGTATTCGTTTTGCAACACCAATTTTTGATGGAGCATCATTGGACGATATAAATGTCTGGACAGATAAAGCAAAAGTGCCACGTTATGGGAAGTCTTACTTATATGATGGTGAAACTGGAGATAGATTTGACCAGCCTGCAACTGTTGGG
>CAYTJC010000336.1:0-2546 GCA_964437875.1 uncultured Dysgonomonadaceae bacterium | reverse complement strand
ACAAGCGAATTGAATATCTCTATTTCAAGTGAGTATATTTTCTCTTCAGCTCCAAGTATCTTCTCTTCATACTTTTTCAACTCTTCGGTAATATATCTCTCCGCACTCACTAGGGTTTGCTTCCTTATCCACTCTGCAGGAACTTTATCTTTGTGTGTGTGTCGTACTTCAATGTAGTAGCCAAACACATTGTTGAAGCCAATTTTGAGCGAAGGTATCGATGTTTTCTCTATCTCTCTTTGCTGTATGTGTAGCAGGTAATCTTTTCCTGAGTGTGCAATCTCACGCAACTCGTCTAGCTCACTGTTCACTCCTTTACTTATAAATCCACCTCTATTGGCTAGTGCAGGCGGGTCTGCTTTCAACTCTTTCTCAATCCGATCTCTTATGAGAGGGCAAGGGTTGAGTTTTTCTCCCATCTCCTGCAAGCTTTTGTTGCTAGAGGCAAGAAAAGCTTTGCGAAGTGGTTCAATGGCCACTAGGGCCGTTTTGATTGCTGCAACTTCTCGGGGTGATATTCGTCTTACTGCAGCTTTTGAGATAATACGCTCTAGATCGCCTATTTGGGCAATATGTGTTTGTACTAATGACCTGAGTTCTGTTTCGCGAAAGAAGTTTTCTACAACATCGAGTCTTTTCTCAATGGGGAGTAAGTCTTTTAGTGGAAACATCAACCATCGGCGCATCATACGTGATCCCATGGGCGAAATTGTTTTATCCATTATATTGAGTAGGCTCTTTCCATCCTCATTCATGGTTGATATGAGCTCAAGACTACGTGCAGTAAATCTGTCAATGCGTACATATCTGTCTTCTTCTATGCGACTTATAGAGGCAATGTGGTCTATCTGATTGTGATGCGTTACATCAAGATAGTGCATAATTGTTCCTGAGGCAACTATCCCTAGTGGAAGATGAGCAACTCCAAATCCTTTCAAGTTTTTGGTCTGAAAGTGTTTGAGGAGTCTGTCGTTGGCAGTTTCTTCGGTAAAAACCCAATCGTCTAACTCAAAGAGAAAATAATGAGTTCCAAATTTTTCTTCAAACTCTTTTCTTTTTCCTCTTTCAATTAATATTTCTTTGGGTGAAAAGCTCGCAAGTAGTTTGTCAATATCATTTGCGATACCTTCACTGGTGAGAAACTCTCCAGTGGAAATATCCAAGAAGGATATGCCGAACATGTTTTTAGAAAAGTGTATGGCACACAAAAAGTTGTTCTCTTTGTGGTTGAGTATATTGTCGTTGATAGAAACTCCAGGTGTTACCAACTCGGTAATGCCACGTTTCACCAGTGTCTTTGTCTTTTTAGGATCTTCAAGCTGGTCGCAAATAGCCACACGTCTGCCTGCTCGTACCAATTTGGGCAGATAGGTATCGAGTGCATGATGCGGAAATCCAGCCAACTCCACATATTGCGCAGCACCGTTGGCTCTGCGGGTTAAAGTAATTCCTAGAATTTCGGATGCCGAAATAGCATCTTCTGAAAATGTTTCATAAAAATCGCCTACTCGAAAAAGCAAAATTGCATCAGGATGCTTTTGCTTTATTTCATTGTATTGTCTCATTAAAGGGGTATCAGCGATTGGCTTTGCCATTAGTTATAGAGGGTTTTTATTGTTGTAGTTCAATCTGTCTTTGAAATAAATGGGTAAATACTTTAGTGCATTTTATTATGCAGAGTTTGCAAATTCACTCAATGCTGGCTATTTCTTATGACATTATATTTTCAAAGATTCGTAGTTTATTGTTTATTAAAAAAAACGACTCATTATTATTTCAATTTACAAAGATAATAAAGTGAGTCGTTAAATGGATATGGGTATGATCTTTTGTCTCTAAAAAATTATTGTAGAAATTAAATCAACTCTTCAGTAGTATTTTTTTCAACTCTTTCACTCCCTCAGAAGCACCTTTTTGTATAAAGGTGATATTGCGTCTGCTGGCTCTCACATCTTTTGGGTCTATGAGGTATATAGGAGTTCCTGATTTTGCATAGTCAACAAGAGCAGCTGCAGGGTAAACATTGAGCGATGTTCCGATGATAATAATAATATCTGCTTTCTGCACAAGCTTTGCCGCTTCTTCAATCATAGGTACTGCTTCGCCAAACCACACAATGTCGGGTCTTAGTTGTGAGTCCAATTCACATTTGTCGCCCATGTTTATTTCGCAGTTCTCTTCTGACATTTCATAAATTACGGAAGGATCACGTGTTGAACGAGACTTCATCAATTCGCCGTGAAGGTGCACAACATGAGAACTACCTGCCTTTTCGTGTAGGTTGTCAACATTTTGAGTTACTACCGATACATCGTACTCTTTTTCCAATTCTACTAGCCCGAGATGACCATCGTTGGGTTTAGTACCAAGCAACTCACGTCGTCTGGCATTGTAGAAGTCTAGCACTAGTTTTGGGTTTATCTGAAATCCTTCGGGTGTTGCCACATCTTCAACGCGGTGATTTTCCCACAACCCGTCGGTATCTCTAAAGGTTGCAATTCCACTTTCGGCACTCATGCCTGCTCCTGTAAGTACTACTATTTTCT
>CAYTJC010000335.1:0-2551 GCA_964437875.1 uncultured Dysgonomonadaceae bacterium | reverse complement strand
ATACCAATTGAGTGGGCTTGAACTACAGCTAGAGTACCGTAGATATCGATAATGAGACCCGCCAACATATCTCCTTCTCCGTGAAGTAGACGGTAAGTGTTATTTTCGTTGCGAACAAGACCCACGGCTTGTCTCATTTGATAAGCTTCTAATAGGCGATCTTGGAAGAAATTTGTATTAACCTCTCTTTCCTCGAAAGAAACAACCCGAACGGCAATAGTGCCTATTTGATAATGACCTACTCCAAGAAAAGTGTTGTCGTGAGCATAAACCTCTACAACATCACCCTCCTCAATATTTTCTTCTATAGATGCAATGGCACCCGAAAAAACCCAAGGATGAAAACGTTTTAACGACTCGTCCTTTTTAGGTTTAAGTTTAATTTTTTTGTACTGCTCCATGCTTAATGTATAAATTGATTAGTGGTGATAAGAATAGACAATTAATAAAATAGCTACTCTGCTTTTACGGATGCTCCGTTTTTGATAAGATGATTGTATATTTTGAGACATGCCCATGCATCAATTGCGGCATACATTTTTTGGGATTCTTTTAATGTATTAGCTTCCCAATTTGATAGGCGTTGATTTTTAGATATTTTCTTATTAAAAAGAATTGCGTAAATTTTCTGCAAACTCATGTCTTTTATCCCATAATCTTTTACGAAAGTTTGCAAATCAACAAAGTTGAGTGGTGGACAGTCTGAACGTTTCCTTAATGCTGCAAAATCGTCTCGCAGAGACAGGCCCACCTTCTTAACATCGTCGCTAGAAATTAAAGCGTCTAAACAATCAGGATATTGAATACGATTGAGTCTGAATAAAAAACATTTATCTATGGTTGACAATTGCATAAGCGCAACTTTGCGGAATACATTCTTACGAAAAACAGGTTTTGTTTCAGTATCAAAACCGATGGTCTCATATTGCATAAGATAATCTACTGCTTCTGCTACATCCTCTACCTTATCTATAACAATTATATCTCCCTGAAACCTCTCAATGGGTAACTCGTGAATTTTCTCTTTTGAAATTTCTAACCCCATGACTCCTCCTCTCCCATACTTTGATTAATGTCTATATCGTCAATTGGTTTATAAACTAAGGAGTGCAAAGGTCTTAGTACATTTACTAGCTTTTGCCCCCAATAAAGACGAAAGTTTTCTTTGCAAACATTCAATGCACTTATCATCGATTCCTCTAGACCATGCTGATAAACTGATACAAAATTACGAATATCTTGATAGATATCTGCAATATCTTCAGAAACCAAAGCCGACACAGGTCGATCGCTATATTTCATATCTTCTACAAAAACATCTAAATACACATCCTCCTCTCCTATAATAGAAGCTACCTGATTAGACACAAGAGTGTAGTCTTGCTCACTAACAAAGATTTCTGGAAACTCGTCTTCTACAACTTCTACCGAAGGTAATAGAGTTGCTTTTACATAGAGCAAAGGAAGTATTCGCAATATAGTTTCTGCCCACTCTGTACGGGATATTGTCTCCATTTTCTCTAAAAAGGAGCAAAACTCTACACCAACTGTAACGAAGTCTAATGTAACAGGTGCATAAACAATATGCTTTTTATTGGAACTTTCCATTCTGTTTTATGTTTAAATATTTGTACAAAAGTACATAATATTTTGAACCACGACAGATAAATACACTTTAGATAAAAATCAAAGAGAAAATTATATCTTAATTCCTGAAGAATATTGAAGCTTAGCAACCCCTTCTATCGTTAATAATTCACAAATAGAAATAATTATCTAAATCACTAACAAAGAATATTTAGACACAGCTATTATACCTGCTAACCTATAAAGATAAACACCCAGCACACATATCAAAGCCTATAACCGTAACACTAGCTTTAATCTCAAGCGTAAACCCAAAAGGCTTACAGCCGATTTAAATATAAAATAAAACTTGGAAAAGTGAAGCTGAAATAAAGAGCAACAGCAGTTAGCTCTATTATAAAATGGGAGTAGATATTTTGCAAAACCATTAGAATTGAATATCTTTGCATCAGAAAGTTAGAGGGAGGCAGGAATCACAGCTTTCCTTTTTTTATTTTTTATGCAAAACAATGATTGACAAAAAGCTTCTGATTACGCTAGCAAAAGAGTTCCTTGAAGGTTCTGAAAATTATTTAGTAGATGTAATCGTAAATCCCGGAAATATCATTTCGATAGAAATAGATAATATAAATGGTGTCAATATTGATGACTGTGTTGAATTGAGTCGTCATTTAGAGTCTAATCTTGATCGCGATGAAGAGGATTTTGAACTTACTGTAGGATCAGTAGGCTTAACAACCCCCTTCAAAATATTGAAACAATATCAAAAAAATATTGGCAATGAAGTGGAAGTACTTACAAAAAAAGGCCAAAAGCTTTCAGGGGTACTTAAACAGGCAGATGAGGATGAATTTACAATTACAATCTCTAAAAAAGTAAAACTTGAAGGAGCTAAACGCAAAACAGAAGTGAGCGAAGATTTGCAATTCAAGTATGAAGAAATCAAATATACTAAATATTTAAT
>CAYTJC010000334.1:0-2560 GCA_964437875.1 uncultured Dysgonomonadaceae bacterium | reverse complement strand
AACAAGGGTAATGGCTCAATTTTAGTGAATGGAGAAAAAGGATCAAATGCAACTGTAACAGCAAGCACGGGCAAAAACACCCTGTCTTCTGAGCCAATTGATTTTGAGTTTGCACTCATCATCACTCCTGTAAAGCCAGTTAACTCTGCTAAGCACTTCTCTGAAAGATATTATCACGACGTGCCTTCAGGTTTTAACAAAGCTGCAGAGGAGGGAGCAAACGTTGCGAATATTCATCACGCACGAAATTTGAATCCTGTAATAAACTACCCATTTATTGTTCAAGACTCTTTAATCGATTTTATTTCGGAACAACACCAACACGACAGAAAGGTGAAACTCTATTACACTATTCGTGAATTGACCAATTACACTACCGAAATTTTTGCTCTTCATAGTCTCAATCACGAAGTGTTGGCTGGCGGTCCAGGTTATGGATTGCCTTGGCATACCGAGCATTTGATTGACGACTATAGAGCAGCTTGGTACACAGAGTTGCCTGGCGAAACATCAGATGCTGCATTGGTTTTAACTGGTTTTTCACGATGGATTAACTATTATCTTGAAGGTGCACGCTGGATGTTTGAGAATTATAAGATTGACGGTATCTATATGGACGATGTTGCATTTGATAGAACAGTGATGAAGCGGATGCGAAGAATTATTCAAGATTACCGTCCCAATGCAATTATTGACCTACACTCCAATACAGGTTACTCTATTGGTCCTGCCAATCAATATACAGATTTCTTTGCCTATATTGATAGACTTTGGTTTGGCGAAAGTTTCAGGTACAATGACATGACACCCGATGAGTGGTTTGTTACCTTTTCAGGAATTCCTTTCGGACAAATGAGTGAAATGTTGCAAGATGGAGGAAATAGATATCTCGGTATGGTGTATGGAGCAACAGGGCGACACTCTTATTCGGGTTCAGAGCCAGCACCAGTTTGGGCCTTGTGGGAGTCTTTTGGAATTGAGGAGGCTAAGATGGTTGGCTATTGGGAGGAAAATTGCCCTATAAAGACCAGTTCTGCTACAGTAAAGGCTACTGCTTATGTTAAATCCGATAAAGTACTTATTTCAATTGGTAATTTCGATGCAGAAGATAAGACAATCAACCTTGGCATTGATTGGGATGCATTGGGTATGAATCCTGAAACTGCTAAGTTGGTTGCACCTGAAGTGAAAGATTTCCAGCAGGCAAATAGCTACAATATCAATGAAGGCATTACTATCCAATCAAAAGAAGGCTTATTGCTGATACTATCAAAAGAATAGAGAAATAGTTATTAAGAATTAGAAATCATAGATTGTAATTCAATACTATTATCGGCTCACCTACTTATCATACTAAGAAAGTGAGCCGATTTTTGTTTTCTTTCTTTTATACTTGATTGTTCTTACCAATTTCTGATCAGATCATTTTATTTCTTTAAGCACTTGTAGTTATCTCTGCATTACCAACTCTTACTTTCAGCTATTCCTTAGAGTTTTTACTAGTAATGTAGATGTCCGAAGATGGCTCCTTGTTGTAGTTTATATATACAGCTATTGCGAAAGGCTCCTTTTCATTCTTTTTCATACCTAAAGCTGTAGCCGTTGACACTATCAGTGACTTTAAGATGCAATTATGCATAGTGAATGGTACTACAGACAATTTTTTCATGTAGAAAGCTAAGTGATATGGTCGTTTATCCGCACTTTTTATAACAAAAACATATTGAATTGCTCCTCCATACTGTATGAAGGTTTGATTCAAGCGTTGAATCACTCTTCAATTAACTATTGAAGGATGAAACAACTATTAAATCATAGCTCTATTAACTAATGAGCCTCAATCCAACTGTTGAATTACGGGTCAATTAACTATTTGACCTTAATTCAACGGTTAAATCAGTGGTCAATAGTGAATGGGCTGTTAAAACAACTATTAAATCACGGGTCAATACACTGTTGAGCTCTGATTCAATTTGTTTTTGGTATCAAATTTTTTGTGGAGCAGGTAACAGAGCTACAGAAAGGTATCATTTGTGCACCAAGGTGCTCATTGTAGAGGTCTGAAGAGATCAATTGTTAGGGGTTAGGCATATTGGGCATATCCGAAGGTATTAAAAGTTGGGCTACGGTGGCAATGTATATACCCGAAGGTATCAATTACTCAAACTTTCCGCTATTCGCCCTGTCGGCTTTACAATTTATTTCTTTAGAAGCAAAGAAATTAATAACCAACACAGTCAGTTTTGGATGTTTTCTCATAAAAATGCTTGTGTACTCTTTCATTTGGGAGGGAAGTCCAACAATACTCATAGTCATCGTACTTCCCATCTCTTTTTCGATATAATTATTGAATAGAAATCACAATCGCTGTATAAATCACTTTATAAAAGAGAATAAAAAGAGATATTTTGACTATTTTTGTTTATTATCGCTTCATTATAGTGATAAATGCTCATAAGCATCAGCTTTTCCAACTAAGCTCGTATAACTAACTCTTTATTTATACTTTAATTATCAAACAGAATCCGACAAAATGAAAAAGAAAATCAAAAACCAACTC
>CAYTJC010000333.1:0-2562 GCA_964437875.1 uncultured Dysgonomonadaceae bacterium | reverse complement strand
AAATTGTTTTTAGGTTTATTAACTGATAAAACAGTGAGTAATGAGATTTTTTGGCAGAAAAGCTACAGCAAAAAATGCGGAGCTAATTTTGTGACGACTAAAAGTGAGGGTAGCAAAATCGGAGGTCACTTTGAAAAAAGATTTGAGCGTGAAAATAGGCAATAAGTGGTCTCCGCAGGGTGCGAGAAGTGTAAATAGATGTAAAGTTGTTAAGAAGTGTTGCAGTTTTGGTGTACCGAATGCGATTTGTGACTATTCGACACTGCAGCGAGTCGGAAAATGGCGCTGATTTGGTTTTTGAGTGGGCAAAACTGAGCTCCGAAAGTGCGGAGGAGCTTTCGTTTGAAATTCGACTCAAATAAACAGCCATATCGCCACAGGACGGGGCCAAAAATATGAGCGCCGAAAAGAGGGGTGATATATAATTAATAGACAGATAAATAAGCGATGAGAAGTGAAATAAAGTGGGTTGAGAATTGACAAGACGGGGCTAAAAAAGAGGGGAAAACAGACCAAAAACCGATCATTTCTAAACATAAGCAAAGAGAGCGGTGGAGAAAAGAGCCTTATAAATACTATTTAACTTATTTACTAAAGAACATAAATAGACCAACTGCAGATGATAGTGATGGGAGTATGAATTGAATAGCAGCAATAGCTGTATATATAGGTGAGAAAAATGTCAGAATTAACGTGTGTGAAGTTTCTAAAATGACAATTTTATGCTATTGTATGTATAAATTGAGATTTTGGAGTTGAAATATTTATCAGCAATATCTATTTTGAATTACTTTTAAATTTAAACATTTTGCTATGTTTTGCTTTACACTTTGTAAATGCTTGTTTTTGAGGATGTAGAAAATAATCTATTTATTTGTAATTATTATTTGGTAGTTATAAATGTTTTCTCTATCATTGCATCGTGATACTCAAAGAGGAAATTTGAACCTCTAAGCAAATGGATTTTTTGGGTACAAACGGAGTATTAATATTTAAATAAATTTTCAAAATGATTAAATGCAACATTTCTCAAATAAACCGATTGGTGAATTTTGAGTTTCATTTTCTTTATGCGGAAATCGTATCTCGATTAGAGGGAGATGAGTTTACCGTAGAGGACGTGCAACAGGCTTTTGACAAGGTAAAAGCCATTAGTAAGAATCTCGACTTTATAAGAAGGAGAGTTGGTAAGCATCCGCTATCAGACAAGATAGTGTCGTTATCGAAGATGCGTCATCAAAACCTCTTGTCGCTAAAAGGCAGGGCGATGTATAGTTTGAAGTCGCCACTTGCAGCGGAGCGTGAGGCTGCTCATATAGTGAATATATGGTTTGACGATGAGCGCATGCTTATGAGAACCAGAACTGTTAAGAACCAAACAAGATTGGTGACTACTCTGTTGCTGGATATGTCTGTGAAAAGTGAGCTAACGGAAGCCATTGGCACGTTGGGACTGGAACCTGTGGTGGAGGCTATTGCTAACACCAACGAGGAGATGAGAAGTCTCAATTACAGTAGGCAAGACGACACATTGGCCCACACCAACAAGACCGATGAGATGCGCAGGGTTGCCTATGATGCCTTGGACACTTTTGTAACTGCTATAGAGCAGGCCATAAAGCTAAACAAGGGCGATGTGGAGGTGCTACGGGGTTACATCAGGAAGATTAATCTGGTGGTGTCTATGTTTGAGATGGATCAGTTGGCAAGGACTACTCGCCGAAAAAACGCAGCACTGGAGGCGGAGGCGGAAGCCAAGGCTAAAAAGAAGGCTGAGCGTGACGACGACGAGGAGCCACTGGACAACAACGACGGGCAACCGATGAATGGGCAAACGGCTACAATGGGCCGAAGTGCATTTAGCACCATGATGCTAGATGGTATGGATTTGCAACAGGGGGTGCGTGCAAATGAGAGTTCGGCACCTGCTCCTATGGCAATGAATGGAAGTGTAACCAATGGTGAGCTATCTGATGATGATGATGGGAAGCTGGAAAAAGTAGTGGACACTACGCTTGGTGCTGCAGGTACTGGCGGCATGAGCAACGATGCTTTGGACAACACCCGCGTGGATGATGCTACCGCTAATAGGCAAGGAGGTGAAACAACGGATGCTATGGATTCTGATCAAGAATCGTGAGATGATGAATCTCGACAGTTGAGTCATGACTTTTCGTAAAGCTGATTTGACGCTCATATAGGAGCTACTCTCCTGTATGCTACAATGGAAGAAGAAAAACGTACTGCCATGTTTGACGACATGGATCCTTTGGAGGAGACGGTTTTTCTTCTTCTTTTTTTTGTTATTGTACTCGAAGCTTCGCCGCTCGCGCCGATTTGTAATCGGAGTGGTTCGCTACCGCACGATTCCCATCGTGTGGGGTTGACCCCACCCAAAATGTTTCTCGCAAAGACGGTAAGGCGCCAAGGAATACGATTATAGGCCTTACTGGCCCTGTTATTTAAATAGTGCGGAATATTTGAATATTATGTACTCCGCCCGCGCGGGATTTGTATAATATTCCACCATCGTGTGCAACCAACTGCGTGTTGCACACTAGA
>CAYTJC010000332.1:0-2571 GCA_964437875.1 uncultured Dysgonomonadaceae bacterium | reverse complement strand
TAAAGCAGCTATTATATCAGACTCGCTCAAGAGTGCTTTATCAAACTCAGCCCTCACCATTCCTGATGCCGAAACTGAGACTTCAATCATGCCTGACAAACCTTTTAGCACCGACTCGATGTTGCGTGCTTGCCGTGTGTGGCGAATGCCACGAACTTCAATTAACTTGTGTCCTATCTTATCATTGATGGATGATCCTATTTGTTTTGCAATGAGACGGATGCGACTAATTGATATTTCAGCAGGATTGTAATGAAAACAGAGGTGAGATACATTGCCTTCTTTTGTTTGATCAACGTGTACTTTTTCAATCCCTTTTTGTTCTTCCAAGAGTTGAATAAATTCTTGTACGCACGGATCTTTATCATCAGGAACTTCTGGAAGTATTAAAGGTATTTCTATTTGTAGCTTTTTCATATTTTCAGTTGTAATGGCTATTCCTGATTTCGAAAAACGGGAGTTAGCTTTGTCATAGACAAATATACAATTTATAAAGAGATATGATTTGGCTAGGTTGATAAAATCTATAATATATTTTGATTCTAAATAGCTGTTATTCATCTTTACACTCATCGAGATGATTTTTAGATCGTCTCAACAATTAATTTTTGTTGCATTATCCCAATCAAATAGAAAGAGATGCAACACTCTCTCAGTTGAGATTGTTAGTATCAATACAAATTTAAACTTCTCAAATTTTTTGTGTAAGTTTGTAGATTGCTTTTCATTAATTCGAAAGCTATTTAATCAAAAAGATACATGAGTAATCCCAAAATAATAGATATAAAAGGTGCGAGAGTAAATAACCTCAAAAACATTGATGTGAAAATACCTCGCAACACATTTACAGTTATAACAGGTTTGTCGGGGTCTGGCAAATCTTCACTTGCATTTGATACGCTTTACGCCGAAGGACAGAGACGCTATGTGGAGAGTTTGTCTTCGTATGCCCGTCAGTTTTTGGGCAGAATGCACAAACCAGAGTGCGACTATATAAAAGGAATTCCTCCAGCAATTGCTATTGAGCAGAAAGTGAACACGCGCAACCCACGCTCAACAGTGGGAACCTCTACAGAGATATACGATTATCTCAGATTGTTATTCGCACGTATTGGTAAAACAATTTCGCCAGTTTCTGGAGTGGAGATCAAGAAACACTCGGTAGGCGATGTGGTAGCTCGCATGAAATCTTATGCAGAAAGTACACGCATGGCAGTGCTTACCAACATTGAGTTGCGCAGCGAACGCACATTGCGAGAACAGCTGGAGGTGCTTCTTAAAGAGGGCTACACACGTGTGGAGTTTGAAGATGAGTTTTATAGAATAGATGAGTTTTTGACACGTGAGTCATTACCAGCCGACAACGAAGTGCTGTTGGTGATTGACCGCTTATCAACAGGGTCGGATAAGAGCACAATAAGTAGATTCTCAGATTCAGTGGAGACTGCTTTTCTGGAAGGGAATGGAGATTGTGTTATTAAGTTTTGGACCGACAAAGGAGTAGAGAGGTGCCTTTTCTCTAATCGTTTTGAGGCCGATGGAATGGTTTTTGAAGAACCAACTGATTTGATGTTTAGTTTCAACAGCCCTGTAGGTGCTTGCCCCAAGTGTGAGGGGTTTGGCAAAGTGATGGGTATTGACGAAAGCCTTGTAGTACCTGATAAAAGCCTTTCGGTTTATGAAGGGGCAATAGCTTGCTGGCGAGGTGAGAAAATGGGTGAGTGGCAAAAAGAATTTATCGATAAGGTGTGGAAATATGATTTCCCTATTCATCGCGCTTATTATGACCTGTCGGATGCAGAAAAAGATTTGTTGTGGAATGGCAACGATGAGATTTATGGTATCAATAGCTTTATCAAAATGCTCGAAGAGAATCTATATAAGATTCAATATAGGGTAATGCTGGCACGCTATCGCGGAAAAACAGTTTGTCCGTTGTGTAAAGGAGCTCGTTTGAAAAAAGAGGCTCTGTATGTATTGATTGGAGGTAAATCTATTGCTGATTTGGTGTTGATGCCTATCTATCAATTGAAAGAGTTTTTCGATAAACTTGAGTTGGATGAAACTGGTACAACCATAGCTAAAAGGTTGTTGCTTGAGATACAAAATCGTGTGCAATTTTTGATGAATGTGGGTTTGTCATACCTTACATTGAATAGATTGTCCAACACATTGTCGGGAGGTGAGAGCCAACGTATCAATATTGCTTCATCTCTAGGAAGTAGCTTAGTGGGTTCTCTCTATATTCTGGATGAACCCAGTATTGGCTTGCATTCGCGCGACACAGAATTGCTTATCAATGTGCTCAGAGATTTAAGAGATATTGGAAACACTGTGGTAGTGGTTGAGCATGATGAAGAGATAATCCGTGCTGCCGATTATATCATTGATATTGGTCCACTAGCTGGACGATTGGGTGGCGAAATTATTTATCAGGGCAAAGTTGACGAACTTGTTGCAAAGTCAGATAGTTATACTGTAAAGTATTTGATTGGCGAAGAAGAGATTGAAGTGCCTGAGAAGCGAAGAAAGTGGAACAACTACATTGAGGTGAAAGGTGCACGCCACAAC
>CAYTJC010000331.1:0-2571 GCA_964437875.1 uncultured Dysgonomonadaceae bacterium | reverse complement strand
ATGTTTACTACAAACAGTTCGACTCCTAACGGAGTGCTTCAACAGCACTGGCCTGCCCCATGGGATGTATTTCTATTTGATTTGGGGGCAAAGATCATCATTAGTGGGTATTGTAGCCTGCATTTAGCTCCGTTAGGAGCCTTGCTGTTTGTAGTAAATAAGCAACCCTACCACCCTGAGCTCCGATAGGTGCGAACTGTTTCCTTTGGGTAAAAAAGAAATATTCAAACACATAGTTTTACTACTGATCCGTTAAGAATTATGAGCTATAAGTTACACTTGTTGGTCTGCAAATTGTAGAGCATTGGTACTGTCTGACCAGCGGGAAGAATCTATCGAACTATTCTACATATAGTAAACAGATTCCTCACTACGTGTATCAATGATATGTTTTTGCAACATGCTGATTTATAGGTTTGTCGGGTGTGAGGTGTGTTGGGTGAGGTGTCGAGATACTGTGTTGTTATAAACAACTGACCATCTACCCCTCGTTGCAATCGAGGGGTAGGGTCTATAGAGAAATACAAAAAAATGGCCGACATATATAATACATGCCGACCATTCTACTCTATACTATCTCTGTTGCAAAAGATGACTGACTATCACTGACAATTACACACAGCCACCTACCAACATATTATCCCTCACTCACTCCTTCCAATCAATCAGTTTTGAAGGATAATATTTCACTTCTTCGCTACGTAAATAAGGTGCTTGATTTGCCAAGCGAGTTTTGTAGCTATCCCAATTACGATTGTCCTCTACCGTCCAACCCAACTCAGCATACCCAATCACTCTTGGGAAAGCTAAGTAGGCCAACTCATCAAAATTGCTAACAGTTTCAGACCAAAGCGGAGCTTCAATACCTAAAATGCTCTCAAGCGGAATCTCTGCAAAGGTTTCGGGCGACCACTGGTAGCCTTTATCCACATTAATATATCCAGCCCATACCAGCCCATACTCCGAGTTCTCGTCATATTTCATATCAAGGTAAGCTCTGCTAGCAGGCGAAAGAATCACTTTCATACCCTTCTTTACACCCGTTTGTGCATTCTCTTTTTTGTTCCAATATTGCACAACAGAGTTATCAGCCACATCAGCATGCACTACCTCGTCCCAACCAATCATCTGTTTGCCATGTTTCTCTACAATCTTAGAAACTCTGTTGATGAAATAGTTGAAATCGCTTTTTGTAGTAGTGTGGCTTTCGTCACCCCCAATGTGAATGTATTTGCCAGGAGTGAGAGCAGCCAATTCACCAATCACATCCTCTATAAAAGCATATACAGTATCTTTTTTGCAATCAAACGTACTAAACCCCACCTCAATACCTTCATAAGGTTTCACCTCTTTCCCGTTTCCGTTAAGAATAGGATAGGAGAGCGATGCAGCATTGGTATGGCCAGGCATATCTATTTCTGGAACTATATTAATATGGCGTCTGGCTGCATAATTCACAATCTCGGTGTAGTCCTCTTGTGTGTAAAAACCACCTTCGCCACCACCCACTTCAGTTTTCCCACCAATCTCGGTAAGCTTTGGCCACGATTTTATCTCTATTCTCCATCCTTGATCATCTGTGAGATGCAGGTGCAAATTATTTATTTTGTAATAACTCAACACGTCTATATATTTTTTCACTTCATCAACAGTAAAGAAATGACGTGCCACATCCAACATAGCCGAACGGTATTCAAACTGAGGAGAATCAGAAATTTCACCAGTTGGCACAGTCCAGATACTATATTTTGCAAGCTCATCATTGCTTTGTTCAGGAATAAGTTGGCGTATAGTTTGAATACCCCTAAAAGCTCCTGCTGCAGAAGCGGCCTGCAAAACAATCTCATTTTGGCGAATAGCCAATTGATAGGTCTCAGCATTTTCTGCCAGAAGTTCACTTTTTAGTTGAATGTTAATCACCGTCTCAGCCTTTTTCATATCCGAAGGATTCACCTGTAAGTCTAAGTTAGTTCTGGCTTTTATTTTTTCTGCCAAGAAAAGACCCACATCTTCCATTCCTTCTTCGCCCGATGTGATAATAACAGTGTACTTATCCAACGGAAAACTACTGTTGGTAGCTGTTATTGTTAGCGGATGTGGAATTAAGTGCTCGGAAGTCAATGGAATGTTGGGTAAATCAAAGTTGCGTTTTTGCCCCATGCACGAGCTCAGCAAAATGACCATAAGCAAGAGTGCAGTTGCTTTTAAAGTTGCTTTCATAAAGGATTAATTACTGTTTATACTATTATATTACTATTTCGATGTTCAAATATACGGAAATAAATCAATTAGATAAGAATTAAGGGGAATGAGTTAATAATTAATATATAGGCCTTGCTGGCCTGAGGGTTAAATATTGTGTACTCCGCTCGCGCGGGTTTGTAACCCGTGTGGTTCGCTAGTGCACGATTCCCATCTTGTGGGGTTGATTCCACCCAAAATGTTTCTCGCCAAGACGGAAAGTCGCAAAGGAAATGCGTTGATGGCCTACGGCCAGTGGTATTGGCACGCAGATGACGCTGATTGAGCTGATGAACACTGATATTTTAATTAGCTGTTAGCTATTGGGTG
>CAYTJC010000330.1:0-2575 GCA_964437875.1 uncultured Dysgonomonadaceae bacterium | reverse complement strand
ACCTGATCTTTTAGCTGTGTTTACTTGATTTCTTCTAGATCGCGATAGTTGCTGCCATATATTTCGTTTCCGTTGAAGTGAGTTTTTAATATTAATCCACCTAATAGAGAAGAAGCAATTATCTCTAAAAGCTTTATAACCAAATATAGGATCTCCTAAGTGTCGAAACTCAGTGTAAAATACACGATGTTTCAACTCCTTCATCAAGGTATCTAACAATTCGCAGAAAATACTTTCTTCTGGCAGATTGTTTTTGTAATAGGCAGGCTTCTGACTTATGTAGCATCTTTTGAAAATAGACGTATTCAGAAATCTATTGATGCGCATAATGTGAGCAAATAGCGATGCTACAGGTTCATTGTTCTGAAAGCAAACCACCATTAGGGGGGTATAGTAAGAAACATTCTTGTATAAATCAAAAGTAGAGGCACTATGAAAGAAGCACTCATCATCTAGATGAGGGAGATCTTCTTTGTTGTAATAGACTTTCAATTTGTATTCCATAGCACTTAAATATACACAAATATAGAAACTATTTATTAATACATGAGTGTGATTAGAGAAAATGTACCTGTTTATTGAATAAAGGAATAGACAATTCCTTTTAAGCACAAGAAGATTAAGCCTATAGAGCAACTCCGTAAATAATCACATATTTATGAATGGAGACTATTCACCATGAATTACAAACCAAATGAAAATGATATCTATCTTTAATATCGAAAATGTTTAGGACAGAATTGATTAAAAATGTATATTTGTGCATATATTAAATTCAAAATAACCAAATATAATAAAAATGACTAAGAAGAAAATACTTGTTACTGGTGGCACAGGTTACATTGGTTCGCACACAGTAGTGGGACTACAAAATGCAGGCTATGAAGTTGTGATTGTTGATAATTTATCAAACTCTAATGCAGATGTGTTAGAAGGAATTGCAAAAATTACGGGTATCAAACCCAAGTTTGAGCACATGGATTGCAATGATTTAGAAGCATTGACCAATCTATTCAAAAAACATGGACACATTGATGGTATCATTCACTTTGCTGCAAGCAAAGCTGTTGGCGAATCGGTAGAAAAGCCTTTACTATATTACAAAAACAATCTTGTATCGCTTATCAACTTGTTGGAGCTAATGCCTCAGTTTGATGTTTCGGGTATTGTTTTCTCTTCGTCTTGCACTGTATATGGTGAGCCAGATGAAAACCCTATCGACGAAAACGCACCCATCAAACCCGCTACTTCGCCTTACGGAAATACAAAGCAGATAAACGAAGAGATTATTCAAGACTATGTGCATTCAGGTGTACCCATCAAAAGTATTATTCTCCGTTATTTCAATCCTATTGGAGCTCATCCATCTGCCGAAATTGGAGAACTGCCCATTGGAGTTCCTCAAAACTTAGTGCCTTATATCACTCAAACAGGTATTAAAGTACGCAAGGAGCTAAGTGTTTTTGGCGATGACTATGATACACCCGATGGATCTTGCATCCGCGACTTCATTAATGTAGTTGACTTGGCCAAAGCTCACGTTATAGCTGTGGAGCGTATGTTAGAAAACAAATCTGACGACAAAGTTGAGATATTCAACTTAGGTACAGGCAATGGAGTATCGGTTTTGGAACTAATAAATGTGTTTGAAAAAGTAGCTGGAGAAAAACTTAACTACAAAATTGTTGGCAGACGCGAAGGTGATATCGAAAAGATATGGGCAAATCCTGACAGAGCAAACAATGTGTTGGGTTGGAAAGCCGCAGAAACAATTGAAGACACTATGGCATCTGCTTGGAAATGGCAGCTAAAACTGCGTGAGAAAGGGATAATGTAAATTCCATCCTTTTTCACACTTTTATAAATATTATAAACGCCAACATGGTCTCAGATTATGTTGGCGTTTTTTTATAACCTATAGGCTAAGTCTAATACTTATCATTAAATATCACATATAGATACATAAGCTATAATCCCCTTTTCTTGCACAAATAGTCCAACCTTTATGTAGTATTCGGGTTTTATTATTAGATTTGTAGTCTTATTTACAAATATATACAAACACAATAACAAGTTTATGACGTTTTTAATTATTGTGCTTATCAGTTTTTCGGGAGCTTTGCTTTCACCTCTCTTGTTTAAGGTTTTTCCAAAGAAAGCTGGATTGATGATAGCGGCTATACCGTTGTTCTTATTTAGCTGGGCATCTTTTAAGATGTGGAGCATTGTTGATGGAGCAGTTTTTCAAGAAACTGTAACATGGGTTGAAAGCTTCGGACTCGATTTGATCTTCAGGCTCGATGGTCTCAGTGTTTTCTTTTTAATGCTGATAACTGGCTTTGGCGTATTTATTCATCTGTATGCCAATTCGTATTTAGCACTCGACAAAAACCGACCACGCTTTTTTGTGTTTCTATCCTTTTTTATGGGTGCTATGGTTGGACTGGTGATGTCTGGATCGCTTTTGTTGATGTTTGTTTTTTGGGAACTCACAAGTTTAAGCTCATACCTGCTCATTGGTTATTATCACGATAAGGAGAAGTCGCGCGATGCGGCACTGCAGGCAATGATTGTA
>CAYTJC010000329.1:0-2577 GCA_964437875.1 uncultured Dysgonomonadaceae bacterium | reverse complement strand
CAACGTAACATGTAGATTATTAGTTAATTATATTATAAAGAATTTTCGTATGAAATATCTGTTATAATACCTCTGTGATACTCAACAACGTGTTGTATCTGTTCAATATATATTCTTCCATGAGTGAAACAGAAGACAGAGTACTCCCTATTTCCCCTCTTTAATTTTGCCAACACCAGAGTTACTCATGTTCTTCTCCGCAGGGTTCCCATAATAAGTAATGCTACCCACGCCACTATTGTTGAGGTCTATGCTTTCGGAAGCAAAGCATTTCACACTGCCCACTCCCGAGCGAATGACAGCTCTTTTAGCCTTTAGGTTCTCAATACTTGTGCTACCAACACCTTCCGAAGTGATTTCCACAAAATCTGTAGTGCCACCAAGCAATAGATTGCCCACACCTTCGTAAGTAACTTGTATGTTGCTGCTTTGCAGATCTAATGCTTCGAAATTGCCAACTCCATCGAAGTTAATGACCAGGTTGTCAGCTTTCACATTTCCTTTCATTGTCCAATTGCCCACACCTTCCGTGTCAATGGCTTGTAGGGTAGGCGAGCTGATGTAAATATTGAGCTTTGTTTTCATTTTTGTGTTGAGCTTTCCTTGGTGCTCAATGTGCAATGTGCCATTCTTTTCAGATACAGTCAACAAATCTACCATCTCTTTATCTCCTTCAGCTCTAACGCTCACGTTGTTTAACTGCGTATAAACAATGTTCCCTACCACATCAGACTCAACCGCTGTGAAAGATTGAATAGGGTAGGTTTTGTTTGTGAGCTCTTGTTTTTGAGCATAAGTGCACGATGCTGCCATCACAATAAGCAAGAATGTTGACAATAGGACTCTTAATTTTCTCATAATCGTATTCTTTTATTAGTTCTATATTTATTGGACTATTATCACCACCTAAAGGTTACAAAAAATAGAGTACACAAATATACTTTTTTGCTGCTACTGTACAGTGCACAACAGTAGAAAATCATGCACATTATGTATAATTAACAGGATGCCACGTGTGTTCTTTCAACTGATATAAGAGTCAACTGTGCAGATGAACAACTCTTTTGAGTCTCACTATGTTATACAACATACAAACATATTATTTCAATCACTGTTATTCTTTTAGTTTTGATAGTTACATTTGGCTATAGTTAGTTTCAGCCACACTTCAATTTTAAATAACAATATAGTATGTCTAAAAAAACACTTCTCCTTCTCAGCTTCACATTGCTGTTCTCCTATGCTTTTAGTCAAGAGAAAGACACCGCACCATTTAGTTTTTCACACGGACCCTACCTTCAAGAGATGAGCGAATCGAGCGTGTCCATTGTGTTCACAACCAACCATCCCTCTTTCTCGTGGGTAGAACTCACAGACGATACAGGCAATGCGCAAGCCTTCTATCATATTGAGCATGGCGTGAAGATGGCCAACAATACATTTCACACCATTCGGATTCCCAATTTGAGTCCCGCAAAAGAATATACCTACCGTCTTTTCTCGAAAGAGATCACCAAGTTCGACCCCTATTCTGTAGTATATGGAGACTCTATCACCTCTGCCTCTTTTAGCTTCACCACACTCAACCCTACTGCCAGTGAGGTAACCTTCATAGAGCTAAGCGATATACATGGCAACAACGATAAGTTGGAAAAACTGCTCCATCATTCCGATGTCGAGTCGGCCGATATGGTCATTTATGCAGGAGACATGATGGACTATTACGCCAGCGAAGACCAACCTTTCCACAACTTCTTAGATAAAAGTGTAGAGGTGTTTGCCAGCGAAAAACCTTTCTGGTTGGTGCGGGGCAATCACGAAACACGTGGACGCTTTTCACGCAATCTGTTTCGCTATTTCCCCAGAGAAGATGGCCGCTATTATTATACAGTGCGACAAGGCCCTGTGCTTTTTATTTTCTTAGATAGTGGGGAGGACAAACCAGACGATCACCTCGTGTATGCAGGTCTCAACAATTATGACAACTACCGAGAGGAACAAGCCCAATGGTTGCGCCAAGTAATTGCCTCCGATGCCTACAAAGATGCTCCCTACCGCATAGTAGTTACCCACATACCCCCCTTGGCCGATGGATGGCACAGCGAGCAACATATCACCAAAACATGGTTGCCAATACTGAACAATGCAGGTATCGATTTGATGCTGGCAGGACATACCCACGAGTACAAATACTTCCCAAAAAACGAAGATATCTATTCCTTTCCACTCATCATTGGTAGCAACAACTCAGCCACCAAAGTGGTAGTAAATGCCGATGGAATAAACGTCAGTGCTATTGATGTGGAGGGTGCTACACTTGATGAGATGCAGTTTTAGTTTTCCTCAATTTGAGTATACTTTAAATAAAAAAAAGGACGAATGGTGAGATGTCGTCCTTTTTTTGTGCTCCAAGCATGACGAGTATATTTGACGGTGCAAGTCTGTTATGAGGGCTATCAGTTGCCAACCATTAGCTCAAGGCAAGGGTGTCCATCGTGAGGTGGAATCTGATGGAAGCCAGTGGCAAACTTCTGGTCGCAGGAACACGAACATCATTAGGGATGACCTGTAGGATGA